>JAAZJV010000127.1 GCA_012800135.1 Clostridiaceae bacterium
ACCACAACTCCGGTCTCCATTACTTACGATCACAATAATTTACCGGTTGTGCCTTGGAAGTATTATTCACATATTGCTGTTTTCCTCGATCGACAGATTGTTGTCATGTATCATACTCCCGAAGAAGATGGCGATCCGGTACCGGTAGTAGCATTCTTTTGTTCGTCGGGGACGTCCGACATGCCAACACCTAAACCGCAAGACAAAGGCTTGAAATATTTTACGATCGGACTTCGAGGCGCCGCCTATTATAAGTGGTGGTCCTGTTTCGTGCGCTACCCTACGCAGTTCTATGGAGAATATTTTTTCCATTCCATTCCCTACGAATTGACAGAAACGGGGATGTTGGACAAGGGAAGGATGAAAACTTTCGCGTACAGTGATCTTGGGAAAAAAGCGTTATCTCAAGGTTGCGTTCGCCTAAGTCTGCGTGACGCAAAGTACTTAAGTGACAATTCGTACTCAGGTATGCCCGTATATGTATATGATTCAAGTAAAGGACATGAGCTTATAGCGCCTGTGCCGCTTCCACCCATCTATGGTTCGGCCGTGTATGCCGGCTGGGATCCGACGGATCCCGAAGGTCCTTACAAGAACAGCAGCTTTGTATCATTTAGCATAACTTACAACGCAAACGGCGGTACGGGATCCGTTCCTGTTGATAAATACCGTTACATCCCGAACGCATATACCAAGCTTATGTCTCCCGGTTCCTTGGAGAGGGAGGGCTATGAGTTTGCCGGCTGGAGCTTGAAGCAAAATCCCGGCGAAGGCGAGCAACTTTTGGCACCCGGGAAACAGTTGAAGATCACGAGTAATACGACGTTTTATGCGCAATGGAAGCCGGGCGAAACCGTACCGACAACGGAACCGTCAGAGACTACGCCTGCCGAATCCACCGAACCCACCGAACCGTCAACAACAGTGACAGATCCGCCACCTCCGGAGACAGATCCGCCAACATCAGTGACAGATCCGCCACCTCCGGAGACAGATCCGCCACCACCTCCAGTCTCGACTGAGACAGAAACGCCTGCGGAACCGTAGATAGGCGCCATCAATCTAGGCAATCATAACGTGTTTTCTATCTGAGTGGGGCTTTTGTCATGGTGAGACGATGGACAAGCGTTCGGTGCATTTCGACTGACATGGGGAAATCCTCAAATACGCTTCGATTCGTGGTGAGTTTCGTAAGATGAAGTTGCGATGTGTATGTGAAACAATAAAAACTCCTGATGTTCTTCAGTTATAGAGCATCAGGGGTTTTTCTGTTGAGCGATTAGGAAGTTTGGATATAACTGAGCGACAAATGAAAGGGATAGCGCGCTTTATCTTTATTTTTTACAACTATTTATTACAACTATTAATCACAACGGTGTGGTAGAATGCACTCGTGCTTGATTAAAAATGACAATATAGGTGCTGATATCCTTAGGTTATGCTTAAGGTGATGGCTTGAACTTATGGGAAAAGATATCGATGAAACACTGGTTTGCTAACAAAAAAACGACGATTGTACTAATCATTTTAGCTGCGTTGGTTGTCTCGCCGACGGTTCTTTCTTTGCTGGGTTCTTCGTGGAGTGAGGCGTCTCCGACCGTTCCCGCCATAGATCAGGAGACGACGTTAGTTACTGAAGAGACGTCCACGTCAAAAGAAATGATGTTAAACACAAGTGTTCCGAGAACTACTGAAAGAAAGACAACTCCTACGACAACTCCGACGTCAACAACGCCCACTACCACTACTGAGGAGTCATCCACAACCACCACTGAGGAGTCAACCACAACCACCACGACACCTGTTGTCCCAAGTGTTCCGGCAGGATCGCCGGGACGTTTCAGATATGTCGCTGTCTTTATCGATCGTCAGATTGTCTCCATGTATCACTATGATGCAAAATATAGTGTGTCGTTTCATTGTTCGACGGGGAGACCAGGACACGATACCCCTACAACAGATAATCGCGGGCCTTTCACTCTTAGCCGTCGGTATGGTAGTAGAACCACATACGTGGAATGGAATGGATCATGCTATGTGCGTTACCCAATGCATTTTTACGGTGGCGGATTTTATTTCCATTCTGTCCCCTATCAATTGACAAATAACGGGCTAGATAAATCGAGAATGAAGGTCTGGGAGTACTACAATCTTGGTAAAAAGGCATCTCTTGGCTGCGTTCGCTTATGTTTACGCGATGCAAAATACTTATGGGAAAATGCCAACGGTTTGCCAGTTTATATTTATAGCTCGAGCAAAGGTCATAATATTCCGGGGATTCGATCCATTCCATCCATCAACTATAAATATGGTGGTTGGGATCCAACGGATCCTGAAGGTCCATACAGAAACAACAACTTCGTTACGTATTACAACGTAAGCTACAATGCCAACGGTGCCGCAGGGAATGTACCTACTGACGCGAATAACTACACTTCGGGTGCAAAAGCAACGCTCAAAGGTCCCGGCTCCTTGGTGAAAGAGGGTTTTGAGTTTGCCGGCTGGAGCTTGAAGCAAAATCCCGGCGAAGGCGAGCAATTTTTGGCCGCCGGTTCAGCATTGTCGATTACACAGAGTGTGACGCTTTACGCGCAGTGGAAGCCGGGCGAAACGGTACCGACAACGGAACCGTCAGAGACTACGCCTGCCGAGACCGCCGAACCTACCGAACCGTCAACAACAATTACAACGACCGACACAACCACTACTACAACGACCACAACGACTACAACTACGACAACGGCGACTACTATAACCACGACGACTACAGCATCCACAACAAGTACCGCAGCTTCGACTACAACAACGACCGATCCGGAATCACCGCCAGAGGGTGGTGATTGAGGATCTGTGGTATAGCGCTGTCGACTGGTGCGGTGAGCGCTGTAGCGCAGGAAACGCAGAGTGCCTTTTTCCCGACAAGAGGACTTTTCAAGTACTTAGGTTGACATAGAATGTTCTTAGTAGCTTTTTCGACTTTCTTGTGAGCAGTCCTCAAGTATCGGATTGACGAAAGTGCATCAAGAGTCGCGTCGTTAAGGCGAGGAATATGCGAGTACATCAAGTACATAGAATAGTGGTGCTTAACACAAGAAGAAGCGTGATTTTCAATGTTGTTTTACGGGAAGTGTTCGGAAGAAGAGAATCACGAACGGTCAGGTGATCGGAATCGTATGACGTACAATGATAACAGAGTTAGTAAGCCGTCGCGCGCTCAGAGGGTTTTCTTCAGAGTGCGCGATCTTTTATTCGTTGCGGCTGTACTGGCCATTGCGCTTACTTTTTTTCTTTTATCGAAGAGAGATTTGTCGGGCTCTTCCCTTGAAGCACATGTTTACATTGACGGGGAGTTAGTTGATCGCATTGTGCTTGAAACCGGTGTCGACAAGGATTACAGTTACCCAGTGCGACCGGCTGTACGATTGCATCAGTATCCCGATCGGACAATCGCTGTTATTGTTTCCGATTGTCCAGATAAAACATGTATTAACACAGGGAAAATCGGGAAGCCGGGAGCATTTGCGGCGTGTGTTCCGAATCGTGTACTCGTGACGATTGTAGAGACGGATATGACAGATACAACCCAGGAGGTGGATGTTGTCACCTGATTCAAAACACATTTCCGGTGTTCGGGCTTCGACAACGAAGCTTGCGCGTATCGCGGTTATGCTCGCGTTGGCGCTTGTGTTGAGTATTGTCGACGGCATGCTTCCGCCTCTTCCTTCGCCTGTGCCGTTGCGGTACGGGCTTGCAAACGTTGCAGTGATGGCAACTTTGGTTCTTCTGGGGGGCGGAGAAGCCTTTTCGGTTGCGATGTTGAAAAGCGTGTTTGTGTTCTTGACGCGCGGCCTCTTTGCCGGACTTGTTTCTATGTCGGGAACGCTCTGCTCCATACTATTGATGTTGGCGATTGAAAAAGGAACTCGCGGGCGTGTGTCGATCTTCATTCTTTCGGTTGTCGGTGCCATCACGCACAATTTTGGACAATTCCTTTTTCTAATTTTTAAGGACGAGTACCGCGCGTCTTTTGTCTATGTCGCTCCATTTTTGATTCTTTTCGGGATATTGACCGGCCTCCTTTCGGCGGCGCTTCTGCGCATGACGATGAAACCTTTGGAAGCCTTGTTTAATAGAAAGATCAGGCCTAGCTCATGAAACAAAACGATTTATTGATTCAACATACATCGTCCGCTGTGTATAACAACACGCCGCATATGGCTCATCGGCGAAGAGTATCATCTTCTCTCGATGCCACAGACACTAAGAGCTTATCGATAAAAAGAGAGCGCCTGAGAAAAGGATCGCACTTCGTAGCGCTTCTTTTATGCTCCGTGTTGTTCTGTCAAATGTTGACGGCGTGTGCTTCGACGAATCCTCCTTCCGGCACGGATACGACGAGTGTTTCGCCGGAGCACACTTCTCCTTTATCGACATCTTTAATACCGATAACGACATCGCCGACGACACCGGACGAGTGGCAACGTTTTACAACCTCGTTTGTCGGGCCTTTTGATACGGTGACGCAGTTCATTCTTTATGCAGAAGATGAAACTGCATTCGA
>JAAZJV010000128.1 GCA_012800135.1 Clostridiaceae bacterium
ACAAAACTAAGCAAATATGTTGAGCCAATATGGCAAAGCACCGACACGTTCGTTTGCCTCGTTGTTTCGTAACATCATTGACAACGTCGATTTGCGCGTCAAAAGGAAAAGATGCTGTTTGGCACGTGTGACGCCGGTGTAAAGCAGATTGCGTGTCAAAAATGAAGGGGAACCTGCCGGGATAACGAGGATCTCTACCGGATATTCTGACCCCTGTGCTTTATGAACGGTCGTTGCAAAAGCCAGATCAAGGCTGTCTAAATCTTCTCCTTCGATAACTGCAACACGTTCTTCTTCAAAAAGAACGGTCACGCTACGCCTTGAAAGACTTACGGCTTGGACGACACCCATCTCACCGTTCATAATGCCTTTCCCTGTGGTGCCAGTACCACGAATCGTCCACTCCAACTGATAGCAATTTTTTGTCTGGATTACTTTATCACCTGTCATAAATGTGTCGCCGTGCACCTCTAACCCGCTGACCAAACCTTTATGCGCGAATTTTTGCAACACGGTGTTGAGTTCTGAAACTCCGGCCTTCCCGCGACGAATTGCTGTTAGCACTTGTGCTCCATATATGCCGTCCACTTTGTAATGACGTGGTAACACTTCACTACAAAGCTTCAGTACCCCTTTTTGCATCTCTTCTTCATTCGCACAAGGAATGAAAAGAAAGTCAGATTCAAGCGTTTGATCAATCTCTAAAGGCTCGCCTTTTAGGATGCGGTGTGCGTTTGTGACGATGAGCCTGTGCTCTTCCTGACGGTAAATCCGGTCAAGCCGAGTATGTGAAATCGACGGCGCGCTCAACAAGTCTCTTAGCACTTGGCCGGGGCCGATCGATGGCAGCTGATCGGCATCTCCGATCAAGAGAACACGACTACCCGGAATCACCGAGTGGAGTAGCCGCGTAAACAGGAAAATATCGATCATCGAGCACTCATCGACGATGAGGGTGTCTGCCTCCAGCGCCTCCGCATCCAACCAAAAGCCGGCATCCACAAATCCATCCTCAATTACTTGCAAAGAAAGCAGACGATGAATCGTCTTCGCGCTTATTTGGCAAACTTCAGAGAGGCGACGTGCCGCGCGTCCGGTCGGCGCCGCAAGCTGCACATTTTCACCGCGCTCCCGTAACAGACGGGTTAACAAGCGAACAATGGTAGTTTTTCCAGTTCCCGGCCCACCGGTTAATACAGAAAAAGAGTGCGTTAATGCCATCATCAAGGCGTTCACTTGCTCTTGGTCCGGCACGAACCCTTCCGCCTCAGCAGTCGCTCGGATAGCACGAAGCGCTTCCTTCTCCGTTATTCGAAGATCCTCCGACAGCTCATGCGATGCAAGAAAACTGACGCGATACGCAAATCGCTGTTCAATCAACGCGATGTCGTGGAGCGTGATCCAATCGACTCCCTCCGGCGAATACGGAATGTTTACCTCGTTATCTGCCTGTTTCTTTGTTGCCGTGTCCATTTCTTGTGCGACCGAAAGATGGTTACAATCTTGAGATACATTGACCGGCAGCTCCTGCCAAAATAGGCGATTTGACTGAGAATCATCGATCGATTCCTCCTGCCACGGCAGCCGGGATTCTGAAAAATCATTATCAGTCTGGTGCGATTCATACATAAGAGTGGTCTGGTCGGATAAAGATGATTGACGAGATAGTTGACGTGACATTTGTAAAGTGTCCGCCACCGGCATCAACGGTTCAAACGGCCGCACTACTTTTCCTTCAAGAAGGAGGTCAGCAATCGCAGTTTCAATGCTTTCAGCGGAAACATTTAATTTGTCTTTTAGTTCCGAGACAATCTTTTCAGACGGAACGATGGTATTGCCGTCGCGGTAAAGATGCGTCTGTAACGCAAAACAGACAGCACTTCGAAGACGTGTCGGATGATCTCCGCTAATACCGACAGCTTCAGCGATTCGGTCAGCCGTCTGAAAACCGATACCCGGAACGTTTTCCGCCAAAGCAAACGGATCTTCCCGAATGACGGATTCCGCATGAAGTCCATAAATTTTATAGATCCGCAACACGCGCGAAGCGCCAATGCCAAGCGGAAGCAACATGAGCAACAACGACTGATAAGCTCGATCTTTTTGCAGTTCATGACTAAACTCAAGCGCCTTTTTTTTGCCAATGCCGCGAAGGCGCGCAACGCGCTCAGGTTGCTCGCGCATCACATTAAGCGTCTCGGCGCCGAAAGCCTCAACCAATTTTTTCGCCGTTGCCGATCCAATACCCTTTACAGCGCCTGCGGCAAGATAACGCTCGATTTTTTCGGGCTCTTCCGGTTCTCTTCTGAAAATCGTCCGAACTTCTATCTGTGGACCGTATAAAGAATGAAATTTCCAAGTGCCCTCACCTTCGACCATATCACCTACAGAAATGACAGGCATGATACCGACAAGCGTGAAACTGTCGTCCTCGCTATCCAACTCCAATACGGTATAACTATTGTCCTCATTTCGAAAAACGATGCGTGTCGCTATACCTGAAAAACGCACAT
>JAAZJV010000129.1 GCA_012800135.1 Clostridiaceae bacterium
ACAAGTTGAAAGTGTCGACTAAGGCGTGGACGATGGTTGGGGGAGAATTGTGCGCAGGAACGCGAGGATGAGAAATAATCTCTCTTGCTCGATTAGATTAAAACTGCTTAAACATGACGCATGCATATTTGGTCGTTGACAATGAGCCGGATACATTACTACAATGCAAAAGGTTTAGATTTTTCTAAAATCTTAGTGTTGCTGAGCTGTTGAGGTAAATAACCCATGAGAAAGAAACTTGAATTAGTTTTATATAGACTATTGTCGCGCCATTCATTCGCAAGTGATCACGAGAAATATTTGTATTTGATTTCGTTTGCCGCATGCACATATGCGGTGAGTATGAATTTCTTTCTCTTGATTTTCCATCTTACTGTCAATGTGATGCCTTTGTTTTTCATCTCATTACTGGGTTTTCTAATTGACATACTATGTTTTTGGCTGGTTGAAAAAGGCCATTACTTGCCATTCGGTCTTTTGATTTCCGGGACGGTTATTCTTCACGTCTTAGCGACTACAATCTGTATTGGAACAAAAAATCTCGTCATTGTATATCTGCTCGTTACGCTTATGATGCAGTTCATCATTCCTTACGCGAGTACCAGCGTTCGCGCAGCAGTAATTGTAGCTCTATGGGCGAGCATGATTGCCCTCATTTTTCTTGGCCACCATTTGACGCCGCTTCGGGACATAGGAGATGCCTATGGCGCACTTGCCATGTTCAATATTCATTTGGCGTTTTTTGGTACCGGCATCCAGTTAACCATAGGAAACACCATTTGGGAAGCGATTGTAAGATTTAACCACGAAGCGTTGGAAAAAAGCAAAAGCGATGCCAATACAGATCCGCTAACCGGACTTTTTAACCGAAGGTATGCAGATACTTTCTTCAACAAACTGAGCAAAGGTCAGCTTGAGCAGGTCTGGTGCGTCGCGATGCTGGATATTGATGATTTTAAATTGCTCAATGATGCTTATGGTCACCTGGTCGGTGACGATGTTTTGATGTTTATCAGCAATTTTATTAGGACAAACCTACGCAGAACAGACCTAGTGTTTCGCTGGGGCGGAGAAGAGTTTTTGATTTTGCTAAAAGATGCGGAACTCTCCAACGCTTTTCGCCTTTTAGACAAGTTACGCGATAAGCTTGCGTCAAAAAATATTGAATCACATGACAAGGTTTTAAAAGTCACTGTGACAATCGGTGTCTGTCCTCTTGATATTTATAACGTAGAGAAGAGTATAGAAACATGTGATCAACTTATGTACGAAGGCAAAGATCTAGGAAAGAATATAGTAGTCATGTAATCGTGTTGAAGGGAGGTTTTTTTTGTTATTATCTGCCTTTTTCGATAACAGCACAATGTTCCCGTAAGGTCGGCAGTATCTTGTTTACAGGCCGTATAACGAACTTGCTTGAACGGTAATAATTTAAAGGGTACAATCATAGTGAATGTAATTATTTTCCTTAGGGGTTAAGATCATGCGATATGACTTTATCCTATCTGTTATTTTTTACATTTGCGGTTGTTTTTATGCACTTTTTGGTGCGTTTATTGTTGCTGTCAATGTGAAGAACAAGGTCAACAGACTTTTTGTAATGGTAACAAGTTCAATGGCCATTTGGTCCTTCGCGAACTCTATTTCAAATTCAGCGGATACTGCGGATCAAAGTGCTTTTTGGAAGTGTATCTCCGTTTTCGGATGGGGCGTGTTTTTCAGTTTGTTGCTCCATTTTGTATTGGTTCTCACAAAAACGGATAGTA
>JAAZJV010000130.1 GCA_012800135.1 Clostridiaceae bacterium
CATCATCATAATCTTCTTGGCTACGGCTCTCATTTTTTAGAGCGTTGAGATCAAAAGAGCAAATGTTGTCAAAACGCTCCGGTGAAAAGCCCTTGGCTATGACAAAACCCTCAAAGGATTCGCGCGTTGACTGTGTAAAACCGACGTCGAGACCTTTTTCCTCAATCTCAGTCCGCTTGATGGCAGGGTCATCTCCGGCTGTTGCATTTAAAAGCGGCATATTGCCGGGAATAACCGGGACGGCGCTAATGTTACGATAGCGTGAAAGCCCGGTGCCTGCAGGAATCAGTTTGCCGATAATGACGTTTTCTTTGAGTCCTTCAAGCATGTCGATTTTGCCCTTGACAGCGGCATCGGTAAGAACACGCGTCGTCTCTTGGAATGATGCAGCAGAGAGGAATGATTCCGTCGCAAGCGATGCTTTCGTGATCCCCAACAGAATCCGATGTGACTCCGCCGGCCTCAACCCCTTGCTTTCAGCCCATTTATTTGCCGTCCGGAGAATTGCGATATCAACGGTGCTGCCGGTAATGAGGAGCGTATCGCCCGGATCATCGATTTTCACTTTGCGAAGCATCTGACGCACAATAATCTCCAGATGTTTGTCGTTGATTTCGACGCCGTTATTTTTATACACCTTAAGAACTTCAGAAATGATGTATTTCTGTACGCCGGAAGCGCCCTTGATTTTCATGATGTCGTGCGGATTGACCGAGCCGTCGGTGAGCAGATCGCCGGCGTCTATTTCGTCACCTGTGTCTACAAGCAACGGCGTGGAAATCGGAATAGTGTATTTCTTGATCTTGCCGTCTTCCGCCGTGATGGTAACTTCCTGACGCTGTTTTTCTGTTTCCGTTACGAAAACGGTACCCGCAATTTCAGAAATGACCGCTTGGCCTTTTGGTTTACGCGCTTCGAAAAGCTCTTCAACGCGCGGAAGACCCATCGTGATATCACCGCCCGCAGCAACACCGCCCGTATGGAAAGTGCGCAGCGTGAGCTGTGTTCCCGGCTCGCCGATGGACTGAGCGGCCATGATGCCGACAGCCTCGCCTACAACGGCCGGTTCACCTGTTGCAAGGTTTTCCCCGTAACATTTGGCGCAGACACCGCGATCGCAACCGCAAGTCAAAACGCTACGGATCGGAACTTTCTTAAATCCGAGCGCTTCAATGTTTATCGCCGCAGCGTGACCGATAACATCGCCTTTTTGAACAAGCACTTCGCCCGTTTCAGGATGAACAAGGTCTTTTGCGGCATAGCGACCTTCAATGCGCGATGCCAGTCCTTCCACGACGCGTTTTGTTTTCCCTCCGACGACAACAGGCGACACTTCGACGTAGTCGTCCGTGCCACAGTCTTCGGTGCGAATAATAACGTCTTGCGCAATATCGACGAGACGCCGTGTGAGATAGCCCGAGTCCGCCGTTTTCAGGGCGGTATCCGACAATGTCTTCCTCGCGCCGTGCGAAGAGATAAAGAATTCAAGCACGTTCATACCTTCACGTAAGTTGGACTTGATCGGAATTTCAATCGCCTTGCCCGAAGTATCAATCATGTTGCCGCGCATGCCGGCAAGCTGCTTAATCTGATCGATATTACCGCGCGCTCCTGAAAGTGACATCATGTGGATCGGATTGTACTTGCCAAGGCTATTTTTTACGGCTTCCGTAATCTCGTCCGTCGTATCACGCCAGATATCAAGTACTGTCTTGTAACGACCGGATTCAGTCAAAGAACCCATCATGTATCTTTCGTTGACGTATTCAACACGTTTTTCCGCTTTTTCAATTAACGCATCTTTTTCTTCCGGAACAGTCATATCAAATATGCCGATGGAAATGCCGCCGACGGTCGAATAGTGGAACCCAAGCGTCTTGATGTCGTCGAGCACGCTCGCTGTTTTAGTGATCCCGCATTCATGAATGCAGCGTTCAATGATGCGGCCGAGTTCTTTCTTTCCGACGACGAAATCGCATTCAAGCGCGATCTGGCTATCAGGATCATCTTCCTTGCGTTCGACAAAACCGAGCGTTTGCGGAATGACCTCGTTAAAGATGCAACGTCCAAGAGTGGTCTCTATGATGCCTTGATACGTCTTGCCGTTGTGCGTCACTTCGCGGCGAACACGGATAGGTTGACCAATTGTGATTTGATGCTCGTCGTAGGCCATGATAGCTTCTTCAACTGAGGAGAAAACGCGCAATGGTGCATCTTCCGGAACATCGGGGTTAGGTTTAATAATCGTCAGGTAATAGCATCCGAGCACCATATCCTGAGTCGGCACCGTAACGGGTTTTCCATCCTGCGGCTTCAAAAGGTTATTCGCGGCGAACATCAGATAACGAGCTTCAGCCTGCGCTTCAGAAGAAAGAGGAACGTGAACCGGCATCTGGTCGCCGTCAAAGTCCGCGTTAAACGCCGTACATGACAAGGGATGCAATTGAATGGCGCGTCCTTCGACGAGAACGGGTTCAAACGCCTGAATCCCCAAACGGTGCAGCGTCGGCGCACGGTTTAGTAAAACGGGATGGTCTTTGATGACTTCGTCGAGCATATCCCACACGAGGTCGCCGCCGCGTTCTACCTGCCGCCTAGCCGATTTAATATTCTGCGCATAGCCGTGGCGCATCATTTCGCGCATAACAAACGGCTTGAACAATTCGAGCGCCATTTCCTTAGGCAAACCGCATTGATGCATTTTAAGCTCCGGTCCGACTACGATAACGGAACGACCGGAGTAGTCTACGCGCTTGCCCAACAAGTTCTGGCGGAACCGTCCCTGTTTTCCTTTCAGGAGATCGGAAAGCGATTTTAGCGGGCGGTTGCCTGCGCCGGTGACAGGACGTCCGCGACGGCCGTTGTCGATGAGGGCGTCGACTGCCTCCTGAAGCATACGCTTTTCGTTGCGCACGATGATGTTGGGCGCACCGAGCTGTAAAAGCTTATTCAGGCGGTTGTTGCGGTTGATCACGCGGCGATAAAGATCATTGAGATCCGACGTCGCAAAACGTCCGCCGTCGAGCTCGACCATCGGCCGCAATTCCGGCGGCAACACCGGCAAAACGTCCAACACCATCCATTCGGGACGGAATCTTGAATTCCGGAAGGCTTCTACGACTTCCAAGCGCTTGATAAGACGCGCTTTTTTCTGGCCGCGCGCTTTTTCAAGCTGGCTGCGAAGATCCTTTGCAAGTTCCGGCACATTAATCTCAGCGAGCAGGTCACGAATTGCCTCGGCTCCCATTTTAGCAACGAAGGCATTGCGCCCATATTTGTAGTAGGCTTCGCGATAGTCGCGTTCATTGATGATCTGCATCTTGGAGAATTTTGTCTCGCCGGGATCGATCACGATATACGCCGCAAAGTAGATGACTTTTTCTAAGTTACGGGGCGACATATCCAGCATCAGACCGATGCGACTCGGAATCCCGCGGTAGTACCAAATGTGTGTAACTGGCGCCGCGAGGCGAATATGCCCCATGCGCTCACGTCGTACTTTGGACAGCGTGACTTCTACACCGCACTTATCGCAGATGATGCCTCGATAGCGTTTTGTCTTGTATTTGCCGCAAAAACATTCCCAGTCACGTGTAGGACCGAATATCTTTTCGCAGAACAGTCCGTCAGTTTCCGGTTTAAGCGTGCGATAGTTAATCGTTTCAGGTTTTTTGACCTCTCCTTTCGACCACGATAGGATCTTCTCCGGAGAGGCGAGACCGATACCTATGGCATCAAAGTTTCTTAATTCAGACATAATTCGTTACGGCCTCCCTTACTCGTTCTCTTCTTCGTCATCGAAAACATCTGTTTCGACATCAGGCGCATCCTCGGCATTTTCATCATTATCATCGTCATCCGGATCGTCATCGGCAAAAACGAGATCATCATCAGAAAGATCATCATCCTCATCGGGAACAACAGCACCTTCCTCATCCAGCGTACCGCCGACAAACCCGACACTTTCAAGTTCATCAGCTTCAACACTTTGCGGCATGCCGTCATCACCTAATAAGCGTGAGAGCGTCCGGTAGGTAATCGTTTCATGCTCTTCATCCATATCGTCTCCCTCCGGAAGCGGAAGTTCCTCGTTCTCGTCAGAGTAAATATGGACGTCAAGGCTGAGTGACTGAAGCTCTTTTACAAGGACTTTGAAAGCTTCAGGCACACCGGGTTCGGGGATATTGTCTCCCTTGACGATGGCTTCGTAAGTCTTCGTACGCCCCCAGATATCGTCTGATTTTACGGTCAGCATCTCTTGAAGTGTGTACGCAGCGCCATA
>JAAZJV010000316.1 GCA_012800135.1 Clostridiaceae bacterium
CCCCCCACCACTCTTAAATATAAAAGTCCACTAAACTTGACTAGTATAAACACTTGAATGAAATAGCTTCAAATACTTGAATAAAAAGGCCTTAAACACGTGAATGAAATAGCCTCAAATACTTGAATAAAAAGACTTTACCAAAGAACTAGGTTTAAAGTCTTTACTTCGTTCCCAGACTCCAACTAAACCATAAGAATGTGCTCAGCTAGAATATACTCACATTCTCCATAAGATATTTATCGTATGAAAATCGTGATATGATGAACTAACGGATTAACAAGAGTAACTATGTGCTGGAGAAAGTCCTTCACTCTCTAATTTTTCTTGTTTTTCATTTTGTTGCTAATTGTTATTATTTGTCATCAATTAAATAGCTATTAGATTTACACATTTTATTTATGACTTGATTTGGGGAACATATGGATTCTTTAACATCTATCACCAGAAAAATTCAAAATTTTTGTGAAGCGCGGGATTGGGACAAATATCATAGCCCCAAAGATTTAGCGATAGGGATAAGCACAGAGGCAAACGAGTTGCTTGACCTTTTTCGATTCAAGACTATGGAAGACATGGATAAAATGATGTCTGATGAAGCAAAAAGACGTCTCATATCTGATGAGCTTGCCGACGTTTTCTATTTTTTAATACGCTTTGCCCAAATGTACAAATTTGATTTGCTTGCTTCGTTAGAAGAAAAAATGGTCACCAATGAGAAACGGTATTCAATTGAGAGATCTCGAGGCAGTAATGTCAAATATGATCAGTTTTTAAATGAAGATAAGGATGAAGCATGATACTTTACCACGCAGAGCTGGGTGAATTTAAAGATGACGTGGACAGTAATAGGATTGTTTCCAGAATATTGGATAAGTTCCAGTACCACCTTGGATATTCACCCGGAATGTCAGAAAGACAGTCGTGGGCGAGTTCCCTGCGATTTATGGAATCAGCGGTTAGAAGGGCGGAGCTTCCTAATGACTGCGGAGTCATGATTGAGTTTAAACTGCCCACAACCAGTAGACGTATAGATTTTTTGATCGCGGGCAAAGACCTTGAAGGACGAGACAATTACGTGCTGGTAGAGTTGAAACAGTGGAGTGAGGCAAGAAAATCGACCACCCCGCGTTTAGTGAATACTTTCATCGGCGGTGCCCAGAGAGATGTCTCGCATCCATCGCACCAGGCAATGTCATATAATACTTTTCTAAGTGAGATTAACGAAGAAATATACACTAGGAATATTATTGGCAACGCGTGCGCATATCTCCATAACTATCGTCAAAAGAATCCTGAACCGCTTCTAGATGAGCAATACGGTGATTTTATTCGAGAAGCCCCTTTGTTCTTTCAGGAAGATACGGCGGAACTTCAAGCCTATCTAAAGAAGTTTTTAAGTCAAGGAAATGGCATGAACATATGTTATTTCATTGAGAATGGGAGGCTTAAACCTTCAAAAAAGCTAATTGAAAATGTGACTTCTCTGTTTAACGGAAATGACGCCTTTACACTGATTGACGATCAAGCTGTTGCTTTTGAAAAAATCGTTCACCAGTGTTCATTACGATCTCAACAGAAAAACGTCATCATTGTAGAAGGCGGTCCAGGAACTGGGAAATCAGTCGTTTCAATGAATGTCTTTGGCAAGTTGTTATCACAAGGCAAAAACGTCAAATTTGTCGCACCGAACGCTGCATTTCGCAAAGTTCTTGTGGAGAAGCTTTATCAAGATAGAGCTGGTAAGAAGGCCTATCTGGAACACCTTGTTAGCGGATCATTGTCTTTTTATGATGTCCCGCGTGACCTTTATGATGTTCTCATTGTCGATGAGGCGCATCGCTTGAAAGATCGTACTGCCTATATGTATAGGGGAGAAAACCAAGTTGAGGATATCATTAATGCTGCAAAGGTGTCTGTTTTCTTTATAGATGATGGACAACAGATACGCCGCGAAGACTTAGGGAGCGTATCCTCCATAAACGACGCAGCAATAAGGTACGGAGCTCACGTCACGCACATGACCTTATCAGCTCAGTTTAGATGCAGCGGAGCTGAGGGCTACGTGAACTGGATCACGGATGTCCTGCAGTTAGAACGGACCGGTAATGAAGAAGGGTGGGACGAGGGAGATTTTGATTTCAGGATATTTGATACACCTCAACAAGTTTATGAAATAATTAGTCAACATCAACTCAATGGATCCGATGCGCGCATACTTGCGGGCTACGCTTGGCCATGGACGACTCAAGGAAATAGCGATGCACAAGTGCGTGATGTTCGTATTGACGAATATGATTTCGCTATGCCGTGGAACTCGAGAGCAAATTCATCACTTTGGGCAATAAACCCGGAAGGAAAAGAGCAAATAGGTTGCATTCATACATCACAGGGATTGGAATTCGATTATGTAGGGGTTCTGTTCGGTAACGATATTACCTTTGATCCCACGACCGGAGAAGTTAAGGGCGTCTATGAAGAATATTACGACAGAACAGGAAAATCCGGTCTTCGAAACAACTCGGAAGAACTGACTCTTTACATAAAAAGCATCTACAAAATTCTCTGTTCACGCGGGATGAAAGGTTGTTACATATTTGTGAGAGATAAGAATCTGAAACAATACATGAGTCAACGTTTGTCAGCCGCAAAGAACAGACAATATGAGATAGATCTTTCACAGGATTCATATTTACGCGTGCCTGAGAGCAATGATAATAATTTGTTTTAGAGAAGACGTGATGTCATTACTACATGATGAATAGGCAAGCTGGTTAGATTCAGCAGTTGCTTTAATCTTCACTAAAATATAAAACGATTCTCACTTCCCGTACCGTACTTCATTAACGAGGGCTTGGACGTCATCTTCATTTTCAACGCCCATTTTCTCAGCTACTCCTACGAACGCAGATTGAGCCTTGTAGGTGGCCTGTGCGGAAGCATTGGCTATGGTTATTTGTCCCATTTCATTTTGAATGAAGAGGATTTTATCGCCGGGTTTTAGATCAAGTGCGCGACGCACTTCAAGTGGTACAGTAATCTGACCATTGGATGAAACCTTTGCTAAGTTCATAAGTCACTCCTGTTTTCTAAGTTTCATTATCAAATTGTGGCGATTATGTTCATGGTGGTCAATTTTTAAAGATTAATTCAGAAGCATCAATCAAAGAGGCCAGTTTTTTAATTTTTATTGATAGAAGTAGATTATATTGGTCAATTTTGAAGTTTATTATAGAAGCATTTATCTATGGTGGTCAGTTTTTAAAGTTTATCATCAAAAGTGCCGATTGTAGGGTCAAAATTAAAAGCGTCGATTATGGTGGTCAATTTCGAAGTTTTATTATAAAAATTGGTCAGTGGGCCATTTTTGGTAGTTTATTTCCAAAATTGAATGACTTGCAAAAGAAACGGGCGGATAAAGTACGATAAGTTTCGCACATTTTAAACGGGAGTCGTGTATATCTCATTGACCGGTCCGCGATGGCGTTCAACTTCTAGATTTTATTGGCTCATGACACTTTCACTTTGGCATTCAGCACAGGTCTTTCTCTGGTCTTTCTTGGTTCATGAAACTTCCGCGATGGCATTTAATTTTGGTCTTTCTTGCTTCATGAAACTTCCGCGATGGCATGTAATTCTTGTCTTTCCGGATTCACAACACCGGTGTCAAAACTTGCGCGAGACCGGGCATCGTGATAGAATACGGCGTGCTTGCAAGTTACAACTGGGAGGTAACACACGTGGCAAATATTAAATCTTCAATTAAACGTGTCCGCTCGTCGGAAGCGAAGAGAGTGGCGAACAAAAACCGTAGATCGGAAATGAATACACTTGTCAGGAAAGCTATTTTTGCTAAGGAGCAAGGCCAAGACGACGCCGAAAAACTGGCGCGCGAAGCGCAAGCGGCTCTTGACCGTGCGGTGACGGACAATATCATTTATAAGAATACGGCTGCGCGCCGCAAGGCTCGGATCGCCCGCACTCAGCAACTTACGGACTAATCGCACGATAATGACGTGCTAAAGATGCGGCCGCGGGTATCCTGCGAGCATCTTTTTTTGGTACCTAAATCATGGTTGCCCGACATTCTTCAAAACGTAAACGCTGGCCGTTGATCGCGTTTGGTGTGGTCCTCGGCCTGCTTCTTGCTGTCGTTCTTTTAGGGTACATGTATCTTCGTTCGATCATCGGGCTTCGAGATTACGAGCCGATCGACGATCCGATTCCGATCGAAACGGGTCTTGAACAGCTCGACGTCCCGGATCATATGCATCAAGGGATGCAAGTTCCTTTGGCAGACGACAAAGGGCTGACGAATATTCTTATTATCGGCACTGACACGCGTGATCCGGAAAGTCACGGACGTGCCGATGCGATCATGTTGCTCACTATTAATGACAAAACGAAATCGCTCCATCTGTCGTCACTGATGAGAGGGATTTACGTGAGCATTCCGAACGACCCCGACCCGGCTTTTCGCGACTATTACGTGCCGCTTTTCATGCTGAACGCGGCACATACGTGGGGAGGACCGAGGCTGCTTTTGAAGACCGTCCAGCGCAATTTCAGAGTGCATGTCACGCGTTACATGCAAACCGATTTTGACGGATTTCAGACGGCGATCGATCGTGTCGGCGGTGTTGAGATCGTCCTTACAGATGCTGAAGCCAAGATTCTGAATTCGCATAAAGAAGTCGGACAGGCGGACTTTAAGGCAGGGAAGACACTGTTAAACGGCAGGCAGGCGCTTGTGTACGCGCGCATTCGGAAGATCGACTCCGATTTCAACCGCATGGGACGCCAGCGCAAAGTGATTCTCGCGCTTTTTGAAAAAATGAAAAGCAGCGACCTTACGCGCGTTAACGATTCTGTCAAAGCGCTGATGCCCTGCGTGAAAACGAATCTCACCGATCAGGAGATGATGCAGCTCATCTTCAAAGTGCCGCAGTATAAGGGTTATTCATTCGATCAGCTGTCGCTTCCTCTCGAAACGTACGAAGCGATGAAATATATCTACGACCTTGAGATGTATGATATTGATTGGGTGAAGAACATTAATGCACTGCACACTTTCATGGAAAGCTGACGATGTTCCTCCGGTGCCACTGCAAACAAATCCGTTAAGTGACATGTGCTGCCACTGCAAATAAATCCGTTAAGTAACATGTGTGAAAGAAAGCTGATAGCGCTATTGGAATTCCTATATATGTCCCTGCTGAGCGACACTAGTGATGAAATGCCGACAAGGGCAACTGCATTTCCGCGTACAACTGTATAATGTGATACATGTGATAGGGAGAGACTGACGTTGCCGATGACATCATTCCTGCATACGTATCCATAAAGCGGCATATGTGAAGGAAGTACGTTGATGCCGATGATGTTTTTGCATTTGTCTTTATTAAGCGGCGTGTGTGAAGGAAAACTGACGGACAAAATCAGACTATTTCCCATTTATAATAGGTTTAACAAGACGTGCGTGAAAGGCGGTTGAACGTGATTATTCTGGGTATCGATCCCGGTTATGCGATTACAGGGTTCGGCGTGGTCGAACACGACGGCCGGCGTTTTAAGACGTTTGATTACGGAACGATCGAGACGCCGGCGGACATGCCTTTTCCTGAACGCCTTTTGGCCATTGATCAAGGAATCGATTCCTTAATTCAAACGTATCAGCCTGACTGCGTCTCCGTTGAAGAGTTGTTCTTCTATCGAAATACGACAACTGCCATGGGCACGGCCCAAGCGCGTGGTGTGGCCGTCGTCGCGGCTGCGCGTGAAAACCTGCCCGTTCATGAATACACGCCGATGCAAGTCAAAGTAGCTGTTACCGGTTACGGTCACGCAGAAAAAGCGCAGATCCAGGAAATGGTGCGCATTTTGCTTAATTTGAAAGAAGTTCCGAAACCCGATGACGCCGCGGACGCCCTAGCCGTCGCGATTTGTCATGCGCATACGGGAAACTTAGATTCAACTCGTGCTGTCGGCGGATACCAGAAGGGACCGCCGAAGCGGCGATGGCGCTGATATAGTTGGGTTTTCGTATTAACCTAATAAGGGATGTTCGCGCTTAAGCCATTAAAGAGTGATTGAGCCAATCCGTCGGCATGTAGTGGTGTTAGCTCGTTGGCATTGTGGAGGTGTTATTCCGAAGGCATGTGGTGGTACCATCTCGCCTGCATGCGGCGGGACTAGTCTATGGATAGACGGATGCGCTAAACTACAGATGGGTAAACTACATGTTGGCGAGAGTGCTAACCTATGGATGAGACGAGAAGGGGTGCATTGGTATGATCGCAAGCATAAAAGGGCGTATTGTCCGCAAGGGAACGCAACAAATCGTTCTGGAGCAAAGCGGTATCGGATTTCTAATTGAAATGCCTGC
>JAAZJV010000131.1 GCA_012800135.1 Clostridiaceae bacterium
AAAACCATGTCAGGAGTTGGAAGTTCGCCAACTCGAATCCTAGGCATGCTATTCCCCGTTACGTCCATTTTTTCGACCGCAATATCATGCCATGCTTTCGTGGTGCTCTTAATGACTTTTAACAGATGCTCCGGCTTTACTAAAATACGCTCCTTAAACTTAACGAGTCTGTCGTTAAACAGATCCGATCCCGGAAGAGCCTGATCCAGCTCTTCGCTAACTTCCTTGAACTTGACATATTCCGTTTCCGGACAAATCACGTCATAAAGACCTTGTGTCATTTCATCGAAGGTAAACTCTTCACCTAGGAGCATGCGTGTACGAAAGACCAGATTGGCGACGTGAGCGATTAAGTAATTGACACGGACGGCCTCTTTTTCCATGGCGGTTTTCTTATATTCAAGTAGGTTCTTATGAAGGACTTGTCCCTCATCCAAGATTTCTTTTAGGGATTTGCCGTGTTTCATCCAACCAAGTTCGTAATCAGGAATTTGCTTGTAATCTCTGGAAAAGTCCATTTTGGTTCTTCGCCAAAAAGGTCCTTCTACAAACCACTGCAAATCCCAGTTGTCGTAACGGGTTTTATTCAGTGTCAGGTCTACTAATTGTCGACCAAAAGCGTTTAATGCACTTGTTCCCATGTTGATCCTCCGGTTGCCGGTATTCTCATCTTGTCATCGACGCATAGGCAACTACATTCCCTTGCTAACGGCAATATCAGTGTATCGTCAAAAGTTTTTAGAAGTTATCGATTACAAACTATTGTCGGCAGAGATTTCAGGCTGTCTCCATCATCTAATCTTTTCTGTTCCTTTGTTGTCAGTTTTCAGCTGTCTCTTGTGTCTACATTGACTGCCTCTTACGCCACCATACTATTAATTATCTTGACTTACTTCAAAATAGGACGCGATTTCCTCGCCCGTAGCTATCCAAATCTTTTCGTTCTGTGCAACAATATCCAGCAATTCTTCTAGGATGAATATTCTTCCCTGTTCTCCGGTCGCTTGAGGATCAAGTTGGAGATTAAACAGCGTACCGTACTTAAGAGCGCCTTCCAGTTCAATCTTCCAGTTTTCCAAGACATCATTAGCATTGGCGGAGCGGCTTTGACCCTGTGGAATTTGCGGATCCCATGTATAGACAAAGTAAGGCAAGTCGTATAGCTCCCAGTGAATCGGAAGTTCAATGATTTGACTTTCCTCGCGCAGATAGGGAACGTCATCGTCTGAAAGGGAACTGGAATAGGTAAACCCTAGGTCTTTGACGATATTAAGCGTTTCTTCCGTCATCTCGCCCTCCGGCATCCGGAATCCCTTGACTTTTTTCCCGCTGACTTCTTCGAGACGATCTATTGCTCTTTTCAGCACTGAACGTTGCTCTGCGATAGAAAGGAGAGCTAGATTTTCATGGTAGTAACCGTGACAGCCAATCTCATGGCCTCTTATGGCAATCTCCTTTATAGCGTCCGGATATTTATCCGCAACAGCAGCCAAAACGAAAAAAGTGGCCTTAATGTTATGAGCATCCAAAGCGTCCAGAATCTTTGGAAGACCGAACGTCATTCCCTCCCAACCCAAGGCGGCAACTTCGCCGGTAGCAAGGTCAATATTTTCGTCCGGGTAATACATCTTGGCAAAATACTCAGCCTCAAGATTTACACTGATCATTACGGCACAGGACTTGCCCTCAGGCCAGCGCATTCTATCCTTACTCATGGTTTCCATCTCCGTTATGCTCAAAAAAGTATTCCGCTAAATCGATGCATGCAGAACACCATACGCTGCTATTTTCTGCCAAGTACCTGCAAAAGCGCTCGAGCATGATGGCGCGACCCGGAGTACCTGCAATCTGAGGGTGGAAAGCCGCGGAGCCCGCTGTACCATAGCGAATCATACCTTTTACTTCGTTAATCCAGTTTTCGTATGGATTTCGGTAAGGAGCAATTCTCGGCATGCCGACAAGAACCTGAGGATAAGAATTCATGACGGTTTGCATGTAATCGTCCATCATCTCATCACGGCAGGGTATGTTAACGGCTTTAGTTTTCTCGCCCTCGACTTCTATCCAAGTACAAGCTTCGCCTGACACGCCACAGCTCCCATAAACAAAGCCGCCATCGGTGTAAAGCCACTTTTCTGTTTCCGGCAGGATAGAACCTGTGCCGCGGAAGCCCTTTGCTTTTACACCGGCATATTTCAGAAAAACATTCTGGCATCTTTCGATGTATGCAATTTGTTCTTCAGCCGTGTTGCCATAATATCCCCGGTGATCATATCCGTGATGTGCGAGTTCATGTCCTCTTGCCAGAATCTTTTCCACCGTCTTAGGATTATCTTCTACGATTTCTGCCGGAATAAACCAAGTCGCTTTCATGTCATACTCATCTAAAATGTCTAGAACACGCGCTGTCCCCACCTTGACACCGAAGTCACCGATCGAGACTCCCTTGATAAAGTTTTGACCACCTGGTAGTTTATGGGCCTTATTTCTCCAGATGGTCCTGCCGTCTAGGTCAAAGCCGAGAGCAAAGGCGGCTTTGGCGCCATTTTTCCATATCATTTTTTGCACCTATCTTTTTGAACTAATGGTTCTTTCCAAAGACCTGAGAAATGATTTGTAAAAAACACTCTCCGCTTAAGCTAGAACTAAACTTTTCGTGTGAAAGATAATTCACCTTTAATTACGCTAATTACGCTTTCCTCATGCGTTGATGATTAATCTATCTTTTTTATTCTTATTTACATTTCCAAGGTATTCACTCAAGATGCTCTCATCCTGCGCTAATTCCGTACCTGTCCCTTCCTTTACGATCGTTCCGTGCTTTAGGACACAGGCATGATGGGCAATTTTCAAGGCTTTCCTGGCATTCTGCTCCACGAGAAGGACAGACACACCTGCCTTGTTGGCATCTTGGATGATCTTCATAATGTCGTTTACGATTAACGGGGCAAGCCCTAGGGACGGTTCATCCAGGAGGAGAACCTTTGGATTGGACATCAGTCCCCTAGCGATGGCCAGCATCTGCTGTTCACCTCCGGACAGGGTGCCGGCTCTTTGATTGCGACGTTCCCCCAAACGCGGAAACATGTCATAAGACCGTTCGATACCTTGTGCTACCGTCTTAGAGGTATAGCCTCCCAAAATCAGATTTTCCTCTACTGTCAGATTTGAGAAAATCCAACGGCCTTCCGGAATTAAGCAAACACCTTTTTCTACCGTCTTATATGCCGAAGCCTCTAGAGCTTCTCCCTCCATATAAATTTTACCGGTCTGTGGTTTTAATAGGCCGGCTACACACTTTAAAAGAGAGGATTTGCCGGCTCCATTGGAGCCGATGATAGCCATAATCTCGCCTTTTTTTACTTCAAAACTGACGTTGCGCACGGCCTGAATTTTCCCGTATGAAAAACTTAAATTCTCAACTCTTAACATCAGTCATCTACCCCCAGATACGCTTCGATCACATCCGGATTGCTCTGAATTTCATCCGGACTGCCGTTGGCAAGCAGCTGTCCGAAATTTAAAACTGTGATGCGGTCACAAAGAGCCATGACGACATCCATATGGTGATCAATGATGACGATCGTAATTCCGTATTTGTCACGAAGAGACTGAACAAAGGCCGTCAAGGCCATCGATTCTTCGTCATTCATGCCTGCTGCCGGCTCGTCCAACAGAATGAGCTCCGGGGAAGTGGCCATGGCTCTTGCTATTTCGAGACGGCGCTGCAAGCCGTAGGGCAAGTTATCTGCCTGCTGGTCACGGTACTTGATCAGCCCTACCGCCTCCAAAAGCTCTTCACAGTAAGTCGCCATTGCCTTTTCCTGACTTCTGCACTTTGGCGTTCTAAAAAGGCCGTCAAGCAAAGAATACGTTATATTTTTTTGACAGGCAGTGAGGATGTTGTCATATACGCTTAGACTGCCGAAGAGGCGAATGTTCTGAAAAGTCCTCGCTATGCCCAATTTAGCAATTGTCGCCGTCGGCAGACCGTTGATTTTTTTCCCTTTAAAATATATCTCCCCTTCGGTCGTGTCGTACACTCCCGTAATCATGTTAAATAAGGTTGTTTTTCCTGCTCCATTCGGTCCGATAATGCCATAAATATGCCCTCTTGGAACAGAGATGCAAATATCGTCAGAAGCTGTAATGCCGCCGAAATTTTTACTGACGTGCTTTAATTCTAAAATGGCTTCTTTACCACGCATCGGCACCACCTACTTCGCTTTTTCATGCTTTAATTTCAATCCAATGTTTTTAAAAATTTGCCTTATTCCGGCAATCGAAATTTCTTTATTGCCCATTAATCCTGAAGGCTTGAAGATAATGACGAGAACGACGAGAAGACCGTAAAAAACCATTCTCCACTCTTGTATGGCGCCAAAACGTAAAACCTCCGGCAACGGAATCAGAACCAAAGAAGCAATGACGGATCCTGTAAGACTTCCGGTTCCTCCGAGAATGACCGTCATCACAAGCTCGTCAGACTTTACGATGCTGAACATTGACGGAGAAAGGTACTGCATGTAGTGGGCAAGTAATGCGCCGGAAAGGCCGCACAGAGCGCAACTGATCCCCATGGCTAAGAGTTTATAGCTTGCCACCTTTGTGCCGATAGACGCAGCGGCCAACTCATCTTCACGCACGGCTACACAGTTTCGCCCCTGCTTGGAACGGAGAAAATTGCTAAGAATCCAAATAACGACCAGCACAATGATGAGAACTGTTAGAAAACTTGAACCCTCAGGAATTCCCGTCAAGCCTCTGGCGCCTCCTGTAATGTCGGTCAGATTTTCAATAATGAGTTTTGTTGCCTGCCCAATGCCTAAAGTGGCAATTACAAAATAGTCGCCCTTCAGCTTCAGAGTGGGATAGCCAATGAGCAGTCCCACAAGCAAGGCTGCCGCCATAGCAAAAATGATGCCAAAAACAATCGGAATGCCATACGTCTTCGTTAACAGAGCGGACGTATATGCGCCAATGGCCATAAAGCCCGCATGACCGACAGAGAACAGACCGGTAAACCCGGTAAGAATGGACATGCCGAGGACGGCAATCATATAGATGCCTGTTAGGGTAGCAACACCTAGCCAATATTCCAGCATAACTACCCTCCTTAAGCCCTTTCACCGGTGTCCACCCCCATCAAACCGGAGGGTTTAACAAACAAGATAATGACAAGCAATGTATATGAGAAAATATCTCTCATCGCTGAAGATACATAACCGGAAATAAGCACCTCTCCTATTCCCAGAATTAAGGCGCCGATCACGGCTCCCGTGATACTGCCCAGACCCCCGACAACGGAACTGATAAAAGCTTTGTTTGCCATGTTCGATCCCAGAGCCGGATAAGCCGTATATTTTGCTCCAAGTAAGGCGCCTGCCAAGCCGGCAAGCGCCCCTGCAATGAGAAATACGATCAAAATAAGTTTTTGGGTATTGATGCCCATAATGGAGGCGGTCTCCAAGGAAAACGATGCACCTCTTATCGCCAGACCTGCGCGCGATTTTTTGATAAATAGCTGCACAATGATTAGCGCTACGGCACTGACTGCCAAGATGATAAGGTCGATTGTTCCGACCGTCGCACCAAAGACATTGATCGCCTTAGTTGAAAAGTTGGCCGGGTACACTCGAAACCTGCTCGTAAATGCGATGATCACCAAGTTGTCACACATCGTCGAAATGCCAAGTCCCGTGATTAAGAGGTAAATACGCTGTGCATTTTTCTTCAGCAAGACACTGTATCCGAGGATTTGGATAAGCATTGCCAGAATACCCGCGACAACAATGGCAAACAGAATCCCCGCGTAGATGTTTTGAAACACTTCCGCCAGAAAATAGAAGGTCGCAAATGCACCGATGGTCACCGTAATGCTGTGGGCAAAATTCGTAAAGTTCAATAGGCTATATATGAGAGAGTAGCCCACTGCCATGAGTGCATAAATGCCGCCTACGGACAACCCATTGATGACTTGCTGGAAGAACAACGCTGTACCCTCACTAAATTTCCGATTTTTTATTCAAAACGGTATTCGTCGATTTTGATAAACTCACCGTCGCCAACCTGCATGATTGAGGCAGTCCTAATTGGATTGTGCGTTTTTGGATCTATAGTGATAACAGAAGTCAGAACCTGAACATCTTTCGCATTTTCAAGCCCTTCGCGGATGGCCTCCGGCGTCGCTTCACCCTTTTCTTCTATGACGTGCTTGATGAGCATGAAAATATCGGAAGCAAAATATGCGTCTGTGCCGACACTGCCGGGATCCATATCCCATTCCTTTTTAAACCATTCATTGAAGTCTTTTAATCCCTCATCGGTCAAGTCCATGGCCGTCGGAAAGACACCGCCCTTTAACTCTTCTCCTGCTATTTCAAACAAATCCTGCATTGCCCATGCGTCAACACCGATGAAGGGACAATCGATGCCCATTGCTCTTGCCTGTACAGCGGTAAGACCTACCTCTTTGTAATTTGCAGGTATCATCAAGGCATCGTAGTCGCCAAAGTCTTTGATTTTAGTAAGCTGCGCACGATAATCGACGTCACCGGCATTGTATGCTTCTGTAATTGTGACCGCGCCGCCTTTTGCTTCAAAAGATTCCGTGAAGTTTTGGGTGATGCCCAAAGAGTATTCGC
>JAAZJV010000132.1 GCA_012800135.1 Clostridiaceae bacterium
TTCATCATCTGCTAGAATGCTTAAGGTCTACGGGTGGTCCGCTGCCGTTGCGTGTAAGAACATCCGATTTTATGGAAAAGGAGGTACGCAATATGGACTACGTTAAAGCGGTTGAACAGCCTTATTTAAAAAATTCGTATGACAACGTCAATATTGGCGACCGCGTAAATGTTCATCTCAGAATTACCGAAGGTACCCGCGAACGCATTCAAGTTTTCGAAGGCACCGTGATCGGACGTCGTGGTGGCGGATTGAACGAAACCATCACCGTTCGGCGCGTTGCCTACGGCGTTGGTGTTGAGCGTGTTCTTCCGATTCATTCGCCGAAGATAGCGAAAATTGAAATCATAAGCAAAGGCAAAGTGCGTCGCGCGAAGCTTTATTATCTGCGCAAACGTGTCGGTAAAGCGGCACGCGTTCGTACAAAGTTGCCGACCAAAAAGAGCTAATCATCTTTCATTAGCTTAAGAAACGGATTGAAGCCGTACCGACGATCGACAGTTTGTTGATCAACGGCACGGCTTTTTTCAACGTATATTGTAAGTTCTGATGACACAATGGCAAAAAGAAGAGATAGAAAAAGAATAAATTGGTTTCCGGGTCATATGGCACGCGCTACGCGCGAACTTCGAGAAGTCCGCAATATGATCGATGCGATCGTCGAAGTCGCGGATGCGCGACTTCCGCGCGCCAGCCGAAATCCCATTTTCCTCAAAGATGCTCCCGATAAACCGCATTTGCTTGTCCTTTCTCATGCCGATCTTGCCGATCCCGCTGCGACAAAATTATGGCTTGACGATTTTACTCGTCTAGGCGTGACGGCTTTGGCGTGTGACCTTTCGAATGCGCGAGATATCGAAAGTATTCGCGACCATCTTCTATCGATACATAAACCGTTACTTGAAATCGCGCAGGTGCGCGGACGCCGTTCGCGACCGTTGCGTGTAGTCGTCACCGGAGTGCCCAATACAGGTAAATCGACGCTGATCAATCAGCTTGTCGGCAAACGCTCACGTAATGTGGCGGCGCGACCCGGAGTGACACGTAAAATTGAATGGCTTCGGTCGGGAAGCGAACTGACTTTCCTCGATACACCCGGTATTTTACCTACGCGCATTGAAGATGAGAAGGAAGGACTGGCATTAGCGGCGGCAGGGCTCATCGATGACACGCTCTTTTCAGTCGAACAGGTTGCGCTCGCACTCACAAGACTTCTTCTTAAACATTATCCGGAAGAGATGTTGGAGCGCTACGGTGCATCGCTAGATCCGAACACGAGTGCCGATCTCGCACGCGTCGATGATGACGGTGACGTTGGTCATTGTCCCGGTGATGTTGATGCTGCAAAGCTTATACACAGTGACTCTGACCTCTCTCGCAGTAACTTCAATGATACTGATCTCACTCGTAGATACGCCGACGTTGATCATCTTGAACACAGGGATGACGACATAACTGATCTTGCCATGACATTTCGATCCATGGCACTTCGGATGGGATGTGTCTTGTCAGATGACGAGCCGGATATAGATCGCATGTCACGCGTCCTTCTCTCTGATTTTCGATCCGGCCGAATCGGTCGCATTACACTGGAACACGTGTCGACTTAATTTTGAGAAAGGATCTCGAATCATGACGTCTGAATACCCCATACGCATTACAGAGCGAGACCGCGAACGATTTGAGGCAATGGCTCAATGGGAACGCGAGTTGCATGCACAGGGTTATTCATTAGTCGCAGGCGTTGATGAAGCGGGAAGAGGACCGCTTGCGGGGCCGGTCGTTGCCGCCGCCTGTATTCTTCCTCAAGATGTCACCTTTTACGGTCTTAATGATTCTAAAAAAATGACCGAAAAGCGTCGGGAGGCACTCTATAAAAAGATAAAAGATGATGCTGTCGCATGGTGCGTGACGATGGTCTCAGAAGAAGATATCGATCGGACAAATATTCTTGTAGCCACAAGGGATGCGATGCGACAAGCACTTAACGGACTCCGGCCACAGCCGGATGTAGCGTTGATCGACGCCGTTGCGCTTGAGGGATTTGATTTTCCGATCTTGCCTCGCGTACAAGGAGACGCACATTCCAATGTGGTCGCGGCAGCCTCTGTGTTGGCTAAAGTGACGCGGGACAACATGATGCGAAACTTTGACAAGGTGTACCCTGAATACGGCTTTGCCAAGCATAAAGGATATGGGAGCAAAGCTCATATAAAGGCGATATTAGAAGAAGGTCCTTGTCCGATACACCGCCGATCTTTTTTAAAGAACATTATTAAACCTTTCCATTCCGATACGTCAACTTTTGAAACGGGAAAAGTCGTGGAACGTTACGTCGCGTATGATCTCATTGCGCGCGGATTCTCCGTCCTGGATCGCCGATATTTGCTACCGAACATCGGTGAGATTGATCTTGTTGTAATGAGAGGAAAACAGCTTCTGATGATAGAGTGTAAGGGTAGGGGGCCCAGTTCACATTCTTTTGGAGGATCGGAAGGAGCATTAGAGGAGCACCAGCTAAATCGCATCCGAAGAACGGCGTCTCACTGGCTCGACACGCATCCTTTAGCAGAAGATATGACCATAGAGCTCTACTTTGCGGCTGTAGAACTCGACGGAAAAGGTCTCGTAACGTCGTTGACCTATCTTCCGATCGACACCGTATGATTCGATTAATTAATTCTTAGCTGAAAAGACGTCTTGTCATCCTGTTAAACTTTGATTTTCCTGATACATGTTATGACCAGTTTGCTCGCCCTGTTTAACAAGGTTATGATTTTAAGCCTAATAAGCCAAAAACCGCGTCGTAGCGGCATTGTAATAATTCCTGTCTCTATGATATGATGTTAGCATCACTTTTTTTAGGAGGCGTTTCCGATGAGGCTAGATCGACACAGCAGTATTCCTTTGTACGCACAATTGCGTGAGTTGATTGTTGAGCGCATTCAGGATGAGGTATATAAGCAGGGCGAGCGTATTCCGTCTGAAATGACCTTTTGTGAAGAGCTAGGTCTCTCACGACCAACTGTACGTCAAGCCATCGCGGAGCTTGTCTCCGATGGCATTCTCGAAATCCAAAAAGGTCGCGGTACCTTTGTGGCAGTTGAGCCTGATCGGCTCAGTATCCCTCATTTTAATGCTCTGACGTTCAGTTTTCTTAATTTGTCATCTTATGAAGACATCGGTCTTCAACCTGTCCAGCATGTTGATCCTGAGGCAGAAATTGACACAGCTTTTAAGGTGACAACGGATAAGCATCCCGGGTATTGGATGTTGCAGTGGCCTGTGCTGTTCGATGAGCGCATCTATGGGTGGTGTACATCGTATGTATCAGCTCAGGTCTTCCCGGATCTTGGTCAGAATATTGCATCCGGAAAGCGCATGATTGACATTAAAAGCAATAAATACGCTTACTTACCTGTTAAAGGTTCCGTTGCCCTGATGGCGAGGCCTGCAAGAAATAGAGAAGCGGCGTTATTAGAAATTCCTCGCCGTTCCATCGTGCTTGCGGCGCAAGGGCAACTCTTCGGGCGCAATGGGGCTGTTTGTGAATATATACGCACTGCGCTTCGTCCGGATCTGCTTAAACTGGAAATTAACTAAAACTCGTAATATTTCGATATCTTAAACGACACAGATGCGTTTCATCTACTTGAAGGAAGCCTGTATATGCTCCTCGTATTTGGATGCGCATCCTTTCAATTAGAGCTCTTAAGAAAATGACTTTGATCTACAATTTTGACACGACTGCGACGTCACCGATTCTTCCTGAAGTGCTGGATCAGTATGTGCGATCACTTAAAGAAGATAATCTTAATCCTTCTTCCGCACATCAGGGCGGCATTGATGCCGCACTTACTGTTTCTCGTGCCCGCCAAAAAATTGCGCATGCGCTCGACGCGCCGGAAGATGCCGTCATCTTCACCTCAGGAGGAACGGAGTCGACAAACCATGCGCTAAAAGGCGCTGCCTTTGCATCGACGCGCCTTCCCAAACGTTTAATCATAACAGCCGGCGAGCACGACGCGACGCGCAAATGTGCCGTTTTTCTCAAAGATAATCTGGAATACGATGTCGATATCGTTCCGCTTACGATGGAAGGAACAGTAGATTATGAAGCGTTCTGTAATGCGCTCAAAAAGGAGCCTACAGGACTTATCAGCTTTATCGCGGTGAGCAACGAGACCGGCGCCATCAATGACCTTGATGAATTGGTTCGCTTATCGCGACAACATGCGCCTGATGCTTTGATTCACGCCGACATCGTGCAGCTAGCAGGAAAGCTGCCGTTTTCATTTCGACAATCAAATTTTGATTTTGCGTCTCTTTCTGGGCATAAATTCGGTGCGCCGAAGGGTACCGGCATACTCCTCGCACGACCCGGTGCTAATCTTGTGCCTCTGATTGATGGAGGTGGACAACAGGAGGGGAGACGTTCCGGCACGGAGAATCCTCCAGGCGCAATAGCGCTTGCCGAGGCGCTCACGTTGCAATCTGAGTCGATTGAGGAACACTATGAAAAAGTGTCATCGTTACGCTCGCTCTTTCTTGATTTATTAGAAGAAGAAAAGATCCCGCACCTAGTACTTTCGCCCACAGGCGGATCACCTTATGTGTTGTCGATTGCATTCCCTGGTATCCGCGGCGAAACAATGATGCACGCCTTATCGGCGGATCGAATTCTTGTTAGCACCGGCTCAGCATGCGGCTCGCGTCATCAAGGCAAGAATGAAGTGCTTGAGGCGATGGGTTACTCGAAAAATCTTATTTTGTCGTCTTGCCGAATCAGTTTTTCACCGTTCCAGACTGAAGATGATGTATCTTATCTTGTAGGTCGCATCGCCGCAAACTACAAGCGTTACGCAATATGATCGTGTTCTTAATAAACAAAATTGATGTCATTCAGTGTATATTTTAGTATCTTTTAATAGTTGCCTATCCTGGCTTTTGCAAGGCGATCTAAGAATTCTTCGATGTCAATTAAAGGCTTATCTTTTCCGACCTAGACCGTTTTATCGTCTTCAAAAATAAAAAAGAGAATGGCGTAATCAAAAGTGAGTTTATAGTTTTCTTCATCCGGATACGCTTCTGAAAAGTCCTTCATAGCGTTGCGAAGCTTACTCTTGTGGTGACCAATAAGCTCTACAAGTATCTTTTGTACGGTATGAGGTATGATAAAAAGGGTAAGAAAGAGAGGGAATAAGACATTGAGTTCTGCAACGCTTGAACAGATCGTAATGGTGCGTCTTGGAGAAATTACACTGAAAGGTTTGAATCGAGGGCGTTTCATAGATTGCCTGATGCGCAGTATGCGCTGGCGCCTTCGCGATCTCGGATCAATGATCATCGAACAGAAGTTCTCGCGGATTTACGTTCGTCCGAAAGATCCGGATGCGCCATTTTCTGTACGGGAGGTGGTCGACCGGCTTTCTTGCATTTTCGGCATTGTGTCGACAAGCCCTGTCGTCGTAAGTCCGATTGATCAAGATTCTTTCTTTAATGTGTTTGATACCTATACATCAGGCATTCTCGGAACGGGTAAGAAGAAGACCTTTAAAATTGAAGTCAAGCGCGCAAATAAGGATTTTCCGATATCTACGTACGATCTTTGCTGCTTGCTGGGGGATCGGTTGCTGGAGCGCTATCCGGAGGAGCTTACCGTCGATGTCCATCAGCCGGATCTCACGTTCTTCATCGAAATTCGTGACCGCATTTATTTTTACCATGAGATCATTGAAGGCGCCAAAGGGCTTCCTGTCGGCATGAGCGGGAAGGGTGTGCTCCTTCTTTCCGGCGGCATTGACAGTCCGGTTGCAGGTTTCATGATGGCATCGCGCGGCATGCAGCTTGTGCCGCTATATTTCCATACGTTTCCTTACACCGGGCCTCAGGCTCTTGAGAAGGTGAAGACACTTGCCGAGCAGCTTGCTCGCTACGCCGGCAGTATGACTTTGCACGTTGTCAATTTCACAGAAGTGCAGCTGGAACTGAATCGTGTCGTTCCACAGGATATGCTGACGATTGCCATGCGCCGCGTCATGATGCGCGTCGCGGATCGCCTCGCACCTAAAGTAAAAGCCAAATCGATTATAACCGGTGAAAGCCTCGGTCAGGTAGCGAGCCAGACGCTTGAAGCACTTGCCACGACAGATTACGTGACGACTTGTCCGGTATTTCGACCGCTGATCGGTCTTGACAAAAATGACACCATCGCTCTTGCCAGACAGATCGGTACTTATGAAACGTCAATTCTTCCTTACGAAGACTGTTGCACTGTATTCGTATCAAAACATCCGAAGACGCATCCCTCGCTTGCCGACGCGGAACGAGCGGAATCGGGGCTTGATATGGCGAACCTCGTCGAACAGTCTCTACAAAACATAGAAAAAATCGACATAGTACCACCGTTCTCTATGGTAGAATAACTAACGGTATCTCATTTGCATTCCAGGAGGTCATTTATGCTATATGAACACGTCAAACACACCGATCCGGAACTTTACGATGCTCTGATTCTTGAACTGAATCGTCAACGCAACAAAATTGAACTGATCGCTTCTGAAAACTTTGTCAGCCAAGCTGTGCTTGAAGCACAGGGTTCTATCCTTACGAACAAATATGCGGAAGGCTATCCTGGACGACGCTACTATGGCGGATGTGAATACGTCGATATCGCGGAGCAGTTGGCCATAGACCGCGCTAAAGCGTTGTTTGGCGCTGATCATGCGAACGTACAGCCTCACTCGGGCGCGCAGGCGAATACCGCAGTCTATTTTTCTGTCTTGAAGCCGGGAGATAAGATATTAGGACTTGATTTATCGCATGGCGGCCATCTGACACACGGTATGAAATTCAACATTTCCGGTAAATATTTCAAGACTGCCATGTATCAAGTCGATCGTGTAACAGAGCAAATCGATTATGATCACGTGCTCCGGCGTGCTCGTGAAGAACGTCCGAAACTTATTATCACAGGTGGCAGTGCCTATCCGCGCGAGATCGATTACAAGAAATTTAGAGATATTGCAGACGACGTCGGCGCCAATCTGATGGTAGATATGGCCCACATCGCCGGTTTAGTCGCAGCAGGACTTCATATGAATCCGGTACCTTATGCTGACTTTGTGACTTCGACGACGCACAAGACTTTACGTGGACCGCGCGGCGGAATCATCCTCTGTAAACAAGAGTACGCCAAGAAGATCAACTCGGCCGTATTTCCCGGAACGCAAGGCGGTCCTTTGATGCATGTGATCGCATCAAAGGCGGTTGCCTTTAAAGAGGCGTCTTTACCTTCCTTCAAGGTTTATCAGGAGCAGGTCGTCAAGAATGCTAAGGCGCTTGGCGCGTCTTTGATAGATCACGGTATTCGTCTTGTGACGGGTGGAACAGATACGCATCTTCTTTTGGTCAACCTATGCGGTACGGGGGTCACGGGAAAAGAACTACAAGATCGTCTCGACCATGTCAATATCACGACGAACAAAAATACGATTCCATTTGAAACACTTTCGGCGTCTGTTACGTCAGGACTTCGTATCGGTACGCCTGCAGTGACGACACGCGGCATGAAAGAGCCGGAGATGGAAGAGATTGCTGAACTGATCTCGAAGGCTGCGTTTGACTTTGACAACAGCCGCGACGCCATAAAAGAACGCGCGACCGCCCTTTGTGAGCGTTTCCCTCTTTACGAAAACTATTAGGTTATAGTATGGAACACAACTCATCTTTCAAAGAAAGATGGCATATATATTTTTTTGAATTGAATGAAGAACCTATCTAATGAGATGGCCGATAAATATCGATTGTCGGATAATCCTATGAGTCCTGTGTACGGCTCGACACGCTGGGAAGCGCCGCTCGCTTTTCGGATGATGCCCCGAACGATGAATGATTTTGTCGGGCAGTCACATATTTTGGGCGAAGGAAAACTGCTTTGGCGGATGATCACGGCGGATCGCCTTTCGTCGATTATATTGTTCGGGCCGCCCGGTTCCGGGAAAACATCTCTTGCCCGCATCATTGCCAATACGACAAAGTCAAATTTTGAACGGCTGAATGCGGTGACGTCAGGTGTCGCCGATATCAAGCGCGTCATTTCTGATACGGAGAATCCTTTGCTGACGCCGGGAGGGCGTACAGTACTTTTTATCGATGAAATTCACCGTTTCAACAAATCGCAGCAAGACGCGCTTCTGCCTTCAGTTGAAAGCGGCCGACTAATTCTCATCGGCGCAACCACCGAGAATCCGTTCTTTCAGGTCAATAAAGCTTTGATTTCGCGATCGACGGTCTTTCAGCTTTATCCTTTGACAAAAGACGACGTAAAAGAGGTTCTTACTAGGGCGCTGACTGACGAAATACGCGGACTTGGCAGACTTGATATTGTCATAGATGACACATCGATCGACCTGATTGCAGAGCTTGCAGGCGGCGATGCGCGTGTGGCGCTCAATGCGCTGGAACTTGCGGTGATGACGACATCGCCTGATAGCAACGGGAGCATCGTGATCGACAGTGCCATCGTCATGGATTCTATGCAGAAGAAAATTGCTCGTTATGACCGTGCAGGCGAAGAGCATTACGACAATATTTCTGCGATGATCAAATCAATGCGCGGCAGTGACCCTGACGCCGCGATCTTCTATTTTGCGCGCGCTTTGAGGGCAGGGGAGGACATCCAATTCATCGCGAGACGCATTGCGATCTGCGCTGCTGAAGACGTCGGCATGGCCAACCCTCAAATCCTGTCGATCGCGCTTGACGCGTGGCAAGCCGCTTCTATGATCGGATTGCCGGAAGCGCGCATTCCTTTGGCTCAGGCGGTTATTGCTGTCGCGACAAGTCCTAAGTCGAACGCGTCGTATCTTGCCATAGAAAAAGCGTTACAGGACTTGGAATCTCGCGATACGGGCAATGTGCCTTTTCATCTCAGAAATGCGCCGGTCAAGGGTATGGAAGAGCTCGGTTACGCCAAGGGTTATGAATACAGTCATGATTATCCTGACGCGATCTCTTCGCAAACTTATCTGCCGGACGAAATCGCCGGCACAATTTATTACACGCCTACCGATCACGGTTATGAGAAGAAGATTGGCCAGTGGATGGCATTCGTCGATAGTCGGCGAAAGGCGATGCGCGCCAAGATTGGGCGGGATGATACTTCTGCTTCCGGTGGGAAGGGTAGCGGCGATAACGATGACGACGCGGATCAACAGATGATTGATGATCCGACGTCATAAACATGAAGACAGATAGCGACATCTTATAGCGCCGACTTCGTTTTTTCCTTTATTGCCGTCCGTCTTTTTCAGGAGCGTATTGAGATGACGGCATCTCTTTATGGTAACTACGGAAACTGTACTATTTGCGCGTTATTGTTATCATATCGTGTGGTGAACGAATATAGCCGCTGTTGGCGCGTCATTGTATTAGAAAATAGAGGAATACGCCTATATGAACGATCAGCTTGAACGACAACTCAAAGAAGCGGAACACAGCCCGCGCGTCTATTTTGATCACGCCGCGACGACGGCACCGCGTCCTGAGGTGTTGGATGCCGTGATGAAGATGCTAAACCACGTATTCGGGAATCCTTCTTCCTTTTATAAGGAGGGACACAAGGCTTCCTACATGCTTGAAGACGCGCGTTCGAAGATCGCGTCACTCTTGGATGTCCGAAGTGATGAGATCTTTTTTACATCTTGCGGAACAGAGTCGGACAACTGGGCATTGAAAGGCATGGCGCTTGCTTCTGCTTCAAAGGGTCGTCATATCATCACAAGTAAAATTGAGCATCATGCCGTTCTCCATACTGCTGAAGCTTTGGAGAAACAAGGTTATGAGGTGACGTATCTCGATGTCGATCGCTTCGGCCTGATCGATCCCGATGATGTCGAAAAAGCGATCCGCAAAGATACGATTCTTGTCTCGATCATGACCGCCAACAATGAAATCGGTACGATTGAGCCGATTAGCGAGATCGGTGCCATATGTCGTAAACACGGTGTGCCTTTCCATTCTGACGGTGTCCAGGCTTTGGGCGCGATACCGATTCATCCGCGCGAGTTAAACTGCGACATGATGTCTTTTTCCGGACATAAGTTGTATGCTCCAAAAGGCGTCGGAGTCCTGTACAAGCGCAAAGGCCTTCGTCTTGCAAATTTCATGGACGGCGGCGCACAGGAGCGCGGTCGACGCGCCGGAACCGAAAATGTCGCCTATGCGGTCGGCTTCGCAAAAGCTCTCGAACTTGCTGTTGAAACCCTTGAAGGCGAGGCAGAACGCCAGACACGTCTGCGCGATCGTTTGATCGACGGCATCATTCAACGCGTACCTCACACGAAACTCAACGGACATCCGACGAAACGTCTGCCCAACAA
>JAAZJV010000012.1 GCA_012800135.1 Clostridiaceae bacterium
AGGTGTGTAGATACCGTCTGCGATATATCCCTGATCAAGAACGCCTAAATGTTTATACGGTTTCCCATTAAGTAGCAGACACGGTTCACCTGTCGGGAATGTGCCGATGCCAAAAGACCGCATACCGACATAGCCTTGAACAACATCAAGCCTATTCTCCTGTTCGACCTCATTCTTCCGCTCGTCCGCATTCTTCCGCTCGTTCGCATTCTCCCGCTCGTTCACATTCTCCTGCTCGTTCACATTCTCCTGCTCGTCCGCATTCTCCTGCTCATTCGGATTCTCCTGCTCGTCCGCATTCGTCTGTTCGCCCTCATTTTCCCTTTCATCCCTCAGTTGAAGTTTCCATGTATAGAGATTTGGATTTTCTGGCGTCCACCATATGAAGTGTGACGGTTTGAGACGGGCGGCAAAGTTTTTTTGCCCCTCCGGTTTCATAATTTCCGAGGCGACAAGGTCGCCTTCAAAATAAAGATTCAATGCAGCACTCAAATCAGGCGCAGGCGCTTTATCCAAGAAGAACTCGAAATCAAATAAGCGTTCTTCCGGACGAGGCGTCACTTTGAAATCCCGGAGAAAATTTTCCGGCAAGAATTCCAACCAGATCGTTTGCCAGATGCCGCTTATGGGGGTGTACCACATGCCTCCGCGTTTCAATTTTTGTTTTCCGAAAGGAAGCAAGCCCTCATCCGACGGATCCATCACAGCAATAACGATCTCAAAGGTCGGCGCATCCCCTGCTTGCCCAAGATGATCGGTTAACTCAAAGGAAAAGGGCATGTAGCCGTCACGATGTGATGCCAGAAATTGTCCGTTAATCCAGATGCTGCACACTTGATCGATCGCACCGGCGTGGAGGAAAATCCGTTTCCCAAGCGCATGCTCGGGTAACGTAACGATGCGCCTGTACCGGAGAATCTGGTCGGGTCCTAGAAGCCTTTCGACGCCTGATAGTTTACTTTCAGGTGCGAAAGGAACGAGAATTCGGCCTTGAGCTGTGAACGATTGAAAGGAGCAGATTTCCTTAAGGTCTTCGCTTTTAATCGCCACGTCATTTATTGGATCATAGTCCCCTTCTGACCTGTCTTCTATGGCATAGTCCCAGTACCCGTTAAGATTCAGCCAAGTATCGGCATCACGCTCCATTTGTGGACGAGGATATTCTGGCAAAACGGGCGTGCTAGGATCGGCCGCCAATTTTTTCATTAGCTCTTCACCGGCCTCAGTCCACAAATCATGTTTAAGAATCATGCACCTTCACTCCTTTATTTCACAGGCTGTTCTCGCATTTCACAGACCGTTACCGCTGTTCACGCTCATGTAATTTGCCTCTGCCAATCTTTTTTCTTAAAGAAAAGTAAAAATACAAGGAAAACAGAAGGATCACCGCGGCGCCCAAGTAGATGTTTGGCGTCGGAACTTTTTTCTCACTGCCCAAGTCAAGATACACGGCATCCGATTGAGTAAAAAGGGCTGATCCGACAAAGGGGCCGATGATCATAGGAAGCATGACACAGAAAATCATTCGAATTCCCTGGAACCGTCCGGCTTTTCCTTCGGGTGTATACTCACGCAACGTGGCAGTGGCGATCGTCGTTAAAACAAGATAACTTGCCAACATGATGAAAACTGCGATACCGACATAGACCATGGAGCGGACAAAGAACATCCCGACAAGCCCGACGAGAGCCGTTGTGAAGAAATAGGGAAAAGGATAAAGAAAACCCTTTCTGTCAATAAGCCTGCCAGCAAGAATACTAACAATGGACGAAGCAATGAGGACGACGCCAAGCAAGATGGCATAGTCGTCGAACCCTAAAAATTCCTGAATGTAGATAATGATATAGGGCATATAAACCTGCATCGACACAGAAACCACAAAGAGCAAACCAAGCGCCGCGTAATAAACAGGATTCTCTAAAAATGCTTCACGAGAGAAAGCATAACGAAGATTAGCCCAGACTCCTGTCGTCGAAGGCTTCGTCTTATCCTGAGGCAGAACAACGAACCCCAGCAGTCCGAGAAGCGCCGTCGCAACTCCGACAATTAAGAAAAAGACATTCCATTTTCCCCCTTGGGCAATTGGATCAAGGATCCCGAAAACGAGCAACATCGCCAACAAAGGGAACGAAGAAAGGAGCCCCTCAATTTTGCCGCGATATTCACGCGTGGTCATTTCAGCAACATAGGCATTAAAGACGGCATCATTGGCAGTCGAGCCGAAAAACGTCATGATGAGATCCAAGATAATGAGAAAAATAGCCGTCAACTCTACGATATGCGCTGAGTTTGGGAATAGCTTCGCCACAAACGAAGTATTACTCGCAGAGAAAAGAATGACCGATATCCCCCACAAAAAGTAACCGGCACAAAGAAAAATCCTGCGCTTCCCAAGCCTGTCCGACCAAGCTCCCATGATCAGCGTAGTCAGCGTTGCGACAACAGCCGATGAGGCAACCATCAGGGCAATCCAAAATGGATCTGTCGTGATCGTTCGATACATGAAAAGATTGAGGTACATGTTCTCGATCGCCCAGGCAACCTGACCTGCCAACCCAAATAAGATGAAGCTAAGCCAAATTCTCATATTGAGTTTATTCCTCTGTTCCATAGATGTCACCTCATCATTATTTGTAAAAAACCGACGATTCATCAATATTCGTTACAGATACCGTTCTACATGTGTTTGACGCAATTGCGTATATCTGCATGATCGTATACGTATGCCAATATTAATTGAAATATAGCCCTCTTTTCATATAGCTATACTTATATTTACCTGTCATACCCGTATTCACATGCGAATTTGTCTGCTATACCCGTATTCAGATACGAATTTGACTGCTATACCCGTATTCACATGCGAATTTGTCTGTTATGTCTGTATTCACATGCGAATTTGTCTGCTATGCCCGTATTCACATGCGTGCGTGTGAATACTTGCGTTCATATATCTGTTATTAGTTAAAAATTATATCTGTACTTGTAGGCAGCATTAGTTTATCTACACTAGCTTGAATTAGATGTCTACACTTATATGCCAGTATTATAGATTAAAAAACAAAAGGTTTCGCACATCTCACGCAGGATATTCCGACATTAACGTGATGATATATATTCTCTAAGCTAAATGGATCTATAGCCGACTATAAGGTGTTAAAGGCTTTGCCACAAGACGGGAGCCGGTCTTGAGCTGCCCATTAGACT
>JAAZJV010000013.1 GCA_012800135.1 Clostridiaceae bacterium
AACAAAGAGTCTCTTGTGGCGGCCGGCGAGGTCGTTCGACGTCGCGCGGCAAGGAGCGGCGCATGGATTCTTCCCGTCGACAGCGAACATTCCGCCGTTTGGCAATGCGCGATTGCTGCTTCGGAAGAGGCACTTTCTCGTGTAATATTGACATGTTCAGGCGGCCCGTTTCTTGGATATTCGAGAAAAGAGCTGGTAGCGGTCACGCCCGAACAAGCTCTCAGGCATCCCACGTGGTCGATGGGGAATAAAATTACAGTAGATTCAGCGACCTTGATGAATAAAGGTTTTGAACTTATCGAGGCATGTCGACTCTTTCACTTGCCTCCTGAGCGCATCGAGGTCGTTGTTCATCCGGAGAGCATCGTCCATTCATTAGCCGCTTTTTCTGACGGTTCTGTGTTGGCTCAGCTCGGTCTTGCAGATATGAAGATGCCTATCCGATTTGCGTTAACGTTTCCTGATCGATCGAAGAGACCTGAATCGGAATGGTTCGATCTTCTTCATGCCACATCCGGTGCACTAACATTTCTTGCGCCTGATGATGACGTCTTTCCTTCGATCCTTATGGCACGCGATGCCGTTCGGCAAGGCGGTCTCATGCCGCTTGTCCTGAACGCTGCCAATGAAGCGGCCGTAGGTCTATTCCTAGACGGAAGTATCGATTTTCAGAGGATCTTCTCACTTGTTGGCGGCGTGCTCCGTGATTTTAATCACATGTCGTCCATAAATGAGTCATCATTTAATGCTATGATGGCGGTTCATCAAGAAGTCCAGGAGGACGTCATCCGCCATGCGGAGATAGCTGCAGTATGACAACAGTATTTGGTGTTTTGGCCGGTGTGCTCATACTTGGTTTCATTATGGTGCTACACGAGTTGGGCCATTTTCTCGCCGCGCGTGCGCTCGGCTTTAAGATTGAACAGTTCTCGATTTTTATGGGTCCTGTTCTTTTTGAACGCGTCAAAAATGGCATCCGTTACAATATCAAGGCGATCCCGATCGGCGCCTCCGTCAGTTTCGCAGGGGAAGATTCGGTCATAGAAGGTGAGACGAGCGATCCCGAGTTTGACCGGGAGGATCCGAGTCTATTCATGAATAAACCTCGATGGCAGCGAGCCATCGTCGTTGCGATGGGGCCTTTGGTAAATTTCCTTACGGCATTGATCGTCTTTTCCATTCTTTTCTGTTTTACCGGTGTAGTGATTCCTGTGGTCGATCAGCCGGTGTCGGGGAGTATGATTGAGCAATCGGAGATTGAGCCTGGAGATCGCATCGTGGCCATTAACGGCTCACGCATTCATACAACGCTCGATATCGGGATCACGTACATGGTTCACGATGAAGATTCACCATGGACGATAACGTACAAGAATCCAGAAGGCGAATTGAAAACGACTGTATTGGAACCGCAGTTTGACGCACCGCGCCCGATGCTCGGCATCATCTATCAGGAAGATCGAGGTACCTTTACGATTGTGGAAGTTGATTCTGCCGCTTATCGTGAAGAGCAAGGTTTAATGCCGGGTGATCAAATTATCGCTCTTGAAGGTATACCATTCGAAGATCATGCGCGTATTCAAGCGTTGATCGCGCGTTCTGAAGGTGTGAAGTTGACGGCGGAGGTAATACGTGACGGGAAGCGCACTCGACTCGATGTGTCGCCCCTTTTGATTTCTGCACGCAAGCCGCTCGGATTGACGTTCACGTATTCAAAACGTGTCGGAGATGCTCTGTCTCAAGGGTTTCATTATCCGATGGCCATCATCCGTTCTACTTTCCGTGCGCTGGGCATGCTTTTCACAGGGAAAATCGGTGTAAAGGACTCCCTTGCCGGCCCCGTAGGAATCGTAACGGTTGTTGCTGACACGGTAGCTCGCGGCAAAACGTTTTTTGAAGTGATTACCGACGTATTGACGATGTTCGGTATTCTATCTGTAGCGGTCGGGTTTACGAATATGCTGCCCATTCCGCCCCTTGATGGCCACCATCTTCTGATTCTTGCCGTTGAAGGAATAAGGAGAAAGTCTCTTTCAGAAAAATTCAAACAAGTGACATCCATTGCCGGTGCCGTCGTATTTCTTGCATTGGGGGCATTCGTTCTCTGGCTTGATCTATCAAGACTTCTTGGGTGGTGAACCGGCAACGACGAATGGAGTTAATTGGCGTGGAAGTACATAAATCATTTGAAAGAAGAACATCACGTGCCTTACAGGTTGGCAACGTTCGTGTGGGCGGCGATGCGCCTGTTTCCGTTCAGTCGATGTGCACGACAGATACCAGAGATGTTCAGGCGACACTTCAACAGATTTTGACCTTGGAGAAGGCAGGATGTGAAATTGTGCGCGTAGCTGTTCCGGATGCGGAAGCAGCGCAGGCGATTCAGCTTATCCATGAACAATCTCCGCTTCCGCTGATCGCCGACATTCATTTTGACTACCGCTTAGCGATTTCGGCAATTCGTTACGGTGCCGACGCGATACGACTCAATCCCGGCAATATCCATGATGAGGACGGATTGCGACAGGTGACGGACATTGCGCGCCGCCACTGTATACCTGTGCGCGTTGGAGTAAATGCCGGATCTCTAGATCGCAATATTCGCAAATCATACGGAGGCGTGACAGCAGAGGCTCTAGCCGCCTCTGCCGTGTTGGCTTGTAAAGCGCTTGAACGCTATGATTTTTATGATATTTGTGTGTCTGCCAAAGCTTCATCGCCTCGCTTGCTCATTGAGACGTATCGGATCTTAGCGCAAGTACTTCCTTATCCTTTGCATGTAGGTGTGACAGAAGCCGGAGTTAAAAGTCAAGGTTTAATACATTCCGCTGTTGGCATTGGAACGCTTCTTGCAGAAGGAATAGGCGATACGATTCGCGTCTCCTTGACCGGCGATCCTGTTGACGAAGTTGTTGCAGGCTACTCCATTTTAGAATCTCTCGATCTTCGAAGACGCGGAGCTCGGCTCATCAGTTGTCCGACTTGCGGAAGAACGGAAGTCCCGCTGATTGCCATTGCTGAGGAAGTAGATCGGCGTATCGCGGATATCAAGGAACCTATTACTGTTGCCGTGATGGGCTGCTCGGTTAACGGACCGGGCGAAGCGCGTGAGGCTGATGTTGGACTTGCGGGCGGTCGTGACCAGTTTATTCTGTTCAAAAAGGGAAAAGCGATCCGAAAAGTAAGTAGTGAGAAAGCCGTCGAGGAGCTTATGAAGGAAATTCAAAACCTCGTATATGGTGTGCTGTGAGTCGTTACGGAATCGTTTATCTTTCTCGAGCCAATCGCTCTTTTGATCGCGCGTGGATCTACAGAATACCGCCTGCACTTCAAGATACCGCCCTTCCGGGATCAATCGTTGCCGTCCCTTTCGGCACGCGTAAACAACCTGTAAACGCTTACCTCACCGAACTTACCGACACCCTCCCAAGCCATGTTAAAGAAAGCGATATCAAGCCGATCAGCTCTATCGTGTCTTCTCGCCCTCAGGTGACAGAGGAGCAAATAATACTAGCATTTGAGCTCAAACGTCGCTGTTATTGCACGATCGGAGAGGCGCTGAATACAATGATTCCGCCCGCTATCTCGGCCGTTGGCGACCGCGAGGAACAAGCCGCGCGTCTTACGGATCCTGATGAGGCGACGGATCTTCTTGAAACAGGACGTCTTCGCAGCATGAAGCAAATCCGCGTGATCGAACTCCTTTTAGAGCACGAGAGCGCATCATTGGCTGAAATTCGTCAAGCGACAGGCGCCAGTCAGAGCGTTCTTCGTACGCTTCGTCAACGCGGTGTCTTGACATTCTTTAAGCAAACAACGGCTCGAGAGTTGGATGCGTGGTCGGAGGATGAACTTACTTCTAAGATTCCAACATTGAAACCGGAACAACAAACGGCGTTAGATACAATTGTAGATGCCGGTGAAAATGCTAAGAAGGGTGAACTCTTGGAATTTCTCCTATTCGGTGTGACAGGAAGCGGGAAGACAGAGGTCTATCTTCGTGCCGCAGAACAAGTTCTCTCTTTGGGAAAAACGGTGCTGATACTTGTACCGGAAATTGCTCTGACTCCTCAAATGATGCATCGTCTTGTTTCGCGATTCGGTCATCAAGCTGCGATTTTACACAGTCGCCTGACGCCGACCGCCCGCTATGAGACTTGGCAACGCATATTGGAGGGAAGTGTTCCAATCGTAGTGGGTGCGCGCTCAGCCGTCTTCGCGCCGCTTCGAAACCTCGGCCTCATCGTCGTCGACGAAGAACAGGAATCGAGCTACAAATCAGAGACGATGTTGCGCTATTACGCGTGCGATGTCGCAAGGATGCGCGCGATCCTGAACGGAGCAGTGCTTGTCATGGGGTCAGCGACACCGCAAATCTCGACGTTCTGGCGGACTGAAACGGGCAAGTCGAGGTTGCTTCGTTTGCCTAATCGCATTACGCGCCAAGGTCTTCCTGACGTAGAAATTGTCGACATGCGCCGCGAATATGCGAAAGGGAATGTGACGCTCTTCAGTGAACCGCTTCGCATCGCTCTCCAAGAAACACTTGAAAGAAGAGAACAGGCGATTTTACTTTTAAACCGACGAGGGTATTCACGCACGATCATCTGTCCTGTCTGCGGGTGGCAGATGAGATGCCCGAGGTGTGATGTCGCATTAGCCACACATCGCCATCCGTTTCGTCCGGACCGTCTTCCTCAAAAAATGGTTTGCCATCTGTGCGATTTGCTGACACAGGTTCCTGAGAAATGTCCTGCGTGCGGTCATGATGAACTTATGGCGGCAGGAGCCGGAACACAGCAAGTAGAGGACGCGGTAAGCGCTTTATTACCTGAAGCGCGTTTGCTCCGCATGGATCAGGACTCGACACGAGGTCGGTTCTCGCATCGGGAAATATTAGAAACGTTTGAGCGCCGAGAAGCCGATATCCTCGTCGGCACCCAGATGATCGCGAAAGGTCATGATTTTCCGAACGTGACTCTTTCTGCTGTTCTGTCAGCCGATCAATTGCTCGCTACGGGTGAATTTCGTTCATCTGAGCAAGCGTTCCAGTTGATGACTCAGGCGGCAGGACGTTCAGGACGCGGTCTCAAAAAGGGGCGAGTCTTTATTCAAACGATGCAGCCTGATCATTTTGTCGTTCGAACTGCCGCAAATCAAGATTATGAAACGTTCTATCGCGAAGAGATCGTATTTCGAAAACGCATGGGTTACCTGCCTTTCTGCCATATCGCAGAAGCCATGTTCAAGAGTTTTGATGAAAGTGCAGCGGAAAAAATGGCGCAAATCTTTTATAACCGCGTAGTTGCCATTATTCGGCGCTATGGGGGAACGTTCGCCGGTACCGAAGTGACAGAACCTGCGCCGGCTCCAATCGCCAAAATAAGACACCGCTACCGTTTCCGTGTGATAGTAAGCGATCCTTCGCTGGAATCATTGTCACGTCTCGTATTTCACGCCGGAGACCATATAAAACGCTTAGACGATGTGTCCTTTACAATCGATATCGATTCATGGTCATCGCTATAATATCGTTGCATACTTCGTCATATAGACGTGTTCCTTGTGACTGATACTTATGCGTCTTATGTGCTAGACTGACTGCAGAAAAGAGGGTTTATGGCAAAGCGAATGATTCTAAAAGAAGGCGATCCTGCGTTGAATCGGAAGGCACGCCCTGTCACCCGATTTGATGCGCGGCTTAAGACGCTGGTCGATGATATGCTGGAAACGATGTACGATGGTGAAGGCGTCGGTCTTGCTGCGCCGCAAGTAGGTGTGTTGCGCCGTCTTTTTGTGATGGATGTCGACGATGATAACGGTGCAATGGTATTTGTTAATCCCGATATTAAAGATGTCAAGGGTGAGCAGGAAGGCATGGAAGGTTGCCTATCGATACCCGATCTTTACGGTGTCGTAAAGCGTCCTATGGAAGTTCTCGTATCGGCACAGGATGAAGACGGCAAACCTTTTGAAGTTCGCTTGACGGGGTTAGGTGCTCGTTGTGTCTGTCACGAATGTGATCATCTCGATGGCATCCTCTTCAGACGGCGCTCTGAGACGCCTTTAATTTCACTTGACGAATTGACGAAGTTGCTTGATGAAGAGAAGAAAGAAGTAACGTCGGAAGATCTTAGTGATGCTAAAGGCAAGGAACCACAAAAAAATGCCGCAGAATTGACAGGTGAAGCGTTGGACGATGTTGCCGGAACACAGGACGAAGGAAAAAAGCAAAGTATATGATCAGATACGCCTTTTTCGGAACGCCTGAATTTGCAAGGACGATCTTAGAATCTCTCGATTGCCGAGGATTTCGTCCGTTGTTGGTAGTAACACAGCCTGATCGTCCTAAGGGACGCGGAAGAAAAGTTGCGGCTCCTCCTGTGGCTGAATGGGCCAGCAATAAAGGCATACCGCTTTTACAGCCGGAAAAGAAAAATGATCCTGAATTGCTGTGTGTTATGCGCGAGCTTTCACCGGATGTAGCGGTGACAGCGGCTTACGGACAATTGATTTCTGAGGAAATGCTGTCAATTCCTAAACGTGGATTTCTCAACGTGCATCCGTCGCTGCTTCCGCTCTATCGAGGCGCATCGCCCGTACAATCGGCAATTCTTAATGGTGATAAAAAAACAGGCGTGACGCTGATGTTGATGGATAGAGGTCTCGACACCGGCCCCTTGATTGCGTCTTCTACTATGCTGATCAGCGACGACATCGATGCCGGTTCGCTGACGGGTGTGCTCGCTGTCAAAGGCGGTGAGCTCGTTGCCGACGTCTTGGAAGACTGGGTTGCCGGACGGCTGCAGACAGTACCGCAAGATGAGTCGCTTGCGACCATGACGCGTCGTTTGTCAAAAGAAGACGGTCATGTCAATTTCGCTTTGTCGGTAAGGGATGTTCATAATCGTATTCGTGCAATGCATCCTTGGCCGGGCGCATATGCGTATATGAATAGTGAACGTGTGAAAATTTTGAGCGCTCGTATTCCTCATGATATCGATGAACTTGTGGAATGTGATGTCTCGTTTCAAAAAGATGATCACTTTGGAGAAAACGCATCGCTTGTGATACGACAGCCCGGAGCCATAACCATCTTCAAAAAGACGCGTCTTCTTGTTCGATGCGGAGATGGATGGATTGAGCTTTTGAGAATACAAATGCCCTCTAAGTCGCCTGTTTTCTCTTACGAGGTCGCACATAATGTTCATGAAGGCGCCTCTTTCGATTTGCAGTTTTAAATGAGACGGTATTTTTTCATGAAATCGACACATAACCTCTATAATAAGATTGTATGATTAATTTAAACGACAGAAGATAGATTATTTTAGAGGTATACGCTTCCTGTCATAAAGAATATATCGGCAAAAGCCGATCGAACACAATTAGGAGAAGTACATGTACTGGTATTTTTATCTGCTTATAGGCGTCATGCTCTTTAGCTTGTTGGCGCAGTTTTTGGTGCGATCGCGTTTCTCTAGATACGATCAGATACACGCGCGATCCGGATATACGGGAGCGCAGGCGGCGCGCCGCGTCTTGGATGAAAACGGTCTTGCGGCGATTTCCGTTGAACGTGTTTCCGGCACGTTGAGCGATCATTTTAGCCCGCGAGAGGGCGTACTTCGTTTATCTGATTCGACGTATGATTCGTCGTCGGTCTCCGCTCTCGGCGTTTCAATGCATGAGGTGGGTCATGCCCTTCAACTACGTGATCGTTATCCGCTTAACCAATTTCGCTCATCTCTCGTTCCTGTCGCGAATATCGGATCGATGTTCGGGCCTTACATTGCTTTGATCGGATTTTTTATTCCCGGTAATTCAGGACAGACTCTGATCAATGTGGGAATCATGCTTTTCGCCGCGGCGGTGTTGTTCTATATTGTCACGCTTCCGGTCGAATTCAACGCAAGTCGTCGTGCTCTTCAGATGCTCGGGCGAACGGGAATACTTGCGCCCGATGAGATTCCTTATGCGCGAAAAGTCTTGTCAGCTGCCGGGCTCACCTATGTCGCGGCGACGTCGGCAGCGATTATTAACTTGTTGCGCCTTATCATGATGTCAAGATCTCGACGCCGTTAAGTTCCTTGTTGCTTAGAAAATGCAATTGATGAAACGTTGTGCGACATGAGTCAACGAAGACAACACGAAAAATCGCGCTCCGTGAAACGAGAGCGTCTTGATCCCGCGCGTTTGACAGCCGTGAAAATCATCCGGGAGGTGACAGATGACGGTGCGTTTTCAAATGAAAGTGCGTCGCGACATCTGGCTTCGCATGAACTCGACGCACGAGATCGAGCATTTGTGTCGGCGATGGTGTGGGGCACGTTAAGCGAACTGCCCTTTATCGATTATGCTATTTCAGCTGTCTCAAAACGCTCTCTCGCATCGCTGGACTCTTGGGTGCGCGCTATTTTGAGGGTAGGCGTCTGGCAATTATATTATTCCTTCCACGTTCCGCCAAGAGCGGCATGCGATGAAAGCGTGCGTCTTACCCGTCTTCTATCAGGAGAACGAGCGACTGGCTTTGTAAACGGCATTATGCGCCGTTTAACACGCTTTAAACCTGACTTGCCGGAGGATAGCGACGCTGCCGACGCGTTAATCTACGGCTTGCCGGAGGAACTCTACCGGCTCTTTATAACATGGTATGGAAGAGAGAAAGCACAACGAATCGGCATATGGTCGAAGAGCGCCCCTCCTTTCCTTGCGATACGTCCCGATCTGAGACGTCAAGAAAAATTTCTGATGTGGCTTGAGGGACAAGAGGCTGCTTCGTGGTATCCTCAGTGTCTGCTCTGGCCTGACAATGCCTACGCGTTAACGCCTATGGGACGCGATGTGACGCAACTTAACGCATATCGTGAGGGTCTATTTAGCTTGCAATCGCAGTCTGCGATGTTGGTCGCACAGCTTCTCGGCGCACGTAAAAAAGACCGTATTCTCGATTGTTGTGCTGCTCCAGGCGGGAAGACCGCCTATATTGCTGAGATCACCGACGATGAGTCATTGGTGACTGCGTGTGACGTTTCTTCTGAACGGACGGATCTTCTACGTTCCTCAATGAAACATCGCGGCCACATCAATGTGTTTTCTCATTGCCTTGATGCGTCTGAGCTTCCTTCGTCGTGGAATCTAACCTTTGATCGTGTTCTTTGTGATGTGCCTTGCAGCGGTCTCGGTTTGCTGTCCAAACGACCGGAAATTAGGTCGCGTGTGAATTTGGATACCATCGAACGACTTGTTCCGTTACAGCAAGCAATCTTGAGAAACGGTGCTAAAGCGACAGCGATTGGCGGGACGCTTCTTTATTCTACGTGTACCCTTTCTCCTATGGAAAATGAAGCTCAGATTCAAACATTTCTTGCTTCAAATGAGGGAGATGGGTTCGCCTTGGATGACTTAACTCTCGAACTTCCGATTACGGTACGACATATGGTTTCAACACGTTTGCCGGGGACTGTTCTTCTTATGCCGCCGGACATGGATTCTGACGGATTTTTTATAGCGCGTCTTTGTCGTATACGTGCCTGAACCGATTCGTCTTTTGAGAGAAAATGCCCTCAAGTTGCGGTCTTTTCGGCAAGATGATACAATTTCTCTTTAAGCGGGATGATTTGTTCGCTCAGTTTCGTATGTCTTTTTACCTGAAATGTGGTAATTACGACTAGAGTATCTTTACTTTTCCAACGGATGAGTAAGAGGACGATTTGTATCGAGTCATCACGTGACAGCAAACGGGAGATGAATGTCATGCAGAGCGATAGCATCGCTTATAAGGGTTTATCAGACGCCGGACTCGTACGCAAGAATAACGAGGATGCTTATGCCGTGGATGTGCGCGTAGGAACATGGCCACTTCTCTTTGTTGTGGCCGACGGTCTTGGGGGACATCGGCACGGCGAGATCGCGAGTCAAACGGCAGTTGATTATGTCCTTTCCTATCTGCGCGAATACCTTCCGTCCGATAATCATCCGGAGGCGATTCGTAAATCGCTTGAGGATGCCATACAAAAAACGAACATCAAGGTCTATCTAAAGTCCCTTGAAACGAATGAGAACGAGGGAATGGGAACCACAATGACGCTGGCAGCGCTCTATGAACAAAGCTGCTTCGTCGCACATATAGGAGATAGCCGGCTTTATCGTATGCGCGACGGCGTTTTAGAGAAGATGACAAGCGATCATACATATGTAAACGAAATGGTCGCTATAGGTAAGCTGACGGAAGAGGAGAGTGTTTTGCATCCTAAACGTCATATTCTGACGCAAGCACTCGGTTATCCGGAATATGTCAGGCCGGAAATCCTGCATCTTGACCTGAAACCTGAAGACCGTCTGTTGCTGGCTACGGACGGATTACACGGATTCCTACCATTTAAGGCGATCGAAAAGACGTTGCGAACAGGTAAAACGCCGCATGACGTCGTCACATCGCTGATTGAGCAGGTCTTGCGCGAAGGAGCGCCGGACAACGTAACCGCACTGGTTGTGTTTGCCTGACAGGAGGTACGCATGGTGGTTCAACCGTTCACGAACGGAGTTATTGTCGCGGATCGTTACCGCGTTATTCGAATGCTTGGACAGGGCGGTATGGCGACTGTTTATCTTGCGTTTGACCTTGTCAACAATATTGAGATTGCACTCAAAGTGATGCACGGCGATCTTGCCGATGATCCGGAATTTGTTCGCCGGTTCGCTACTGAAGCGCGAGCGGCTGCAAGTCTTAATCATCCGAATATTGTTCGTGTACTGGATTATGGTTCTCGTGACGGCATTCGCTATATTGCTCAAGAATATATTGAGGGTATTACTCTAAAAGAATTAATACAAAAGCACGGCGCTCTAGATTATCACATTGCGACGCCGCTTGCCATTCAAATAGGTCTCGCACTGGAACACGCGCATGAACACGAAGTAATCCATCGTGATATCAAGCCGCAAAACATACTGATTACACCTGATATGTCGGCAAAAGTGACTGACTTCGGTATAGCTCGCGCCTCAAGCACAAACACCATCACCCTGACCGGCGGTATTGTGATGGGCTCAGTGCATTACTTTTCTCCGGAACAGGCGCGCGGAGGCAAAGTCACGGCGCGTTCCGACCTCTATGCTCTGGGTATCGTCTTCTATGAAATGTTGACGGCAAAACTTCCTTTTGACGGAGAATCCTCGGTTGCCATCGCGATCAAACATTTGCAAGAAATGGCACCTCCGCCTTCAACTATTGTGCCTTCTCTTCCACCTGCTCTGGATCGTATCATCCATCGAGCCATCCAGAAAAATCCCGATGCCCGTTACCAATCAGCTCAAGAATTCGTCGATGAACTTGATGCTTTCATGATTGACCCGAGCGGCGTTTTTGGCGTCATTCCGAGGACAGTGTCATCGTGGGATGGAGATTCTACGTCGGCGCTTAGTGTACAGAACGGTGAATCGCACTTCAGTCGCATGCGCGATATTGAGCGCACTTACAATAAACGCCGTTCGAGTCGGTATCGCGATACAGCTATCGCTGTCACCGTCGTTGCAGTCGCCATTGCGCTTCTTGCATTGCTTACAGTTTGGTTAGTGCGCCGTTTCACAAGTAATGACGGCAAGACCCCGAGCGTGGGACAGATTGTTCTAAGCAATTTCAGCGGTTCCAACATCAACGACATAGCAAATGAGTTAAGCATTCTGGAAAGCGCGGGTATGATAATTGTCCGGGAGTATGAAGAAAATGAGACTATCCTTCCGGATATCATTTTTAAACAGGATCCTGAATCAGACGGCACATTAAAGATCGATCCGCGCGGTGTGACGCTGACACTCTATATCTCACTTGGTCGAGAATCCATTGAGGTTCCCGATCTTGTAGGAGAGACGGTCGCTCTTGCAGAGCAGCAACTACGCACACTCGGTTTCTTAATTAAGCTTACTCGCGAACCTTCAGATACTGTACCGATCAATGAAATCATAGAAATGATTCCGGAGCCCGGTACCCCGGTAGCGATGGGTTCGCTAATTGAGCTTGTGTACAGTTCCGGCGCGTCTGAAGTTGTCGTTCCGGACTGCTCTAATATGCGTTACAACGCGGCGATCAGCCTTTTGAGTAGCCGTTCTTTGGTATTGGGAGGCGAAGAATCATACACCGGGAAACCGGTTCCTGATAACGATAAGTATGTAATCAGTCAGCGTCCGGCTCCCAATGAAAAGGTGCCGCCGAATACACCGGTCCACTTTGTCGTCGGAACGGCGCAAGATCTCTATAACATTCTTAACCCGACGACTCAACCTGTTTCCGCAATTATGCCGCTTCTTCGCGGGAAGACTTTGCGTGAAGCGCAGAAGCAGTTGTCATCGCTTGGTGTACAACAAATCAATCTTAGGTTGATTTCAGGCTCTACGACTTCTCTCGACGTTAATAATCGGGACGACTGGGATAAAATTTATATTATCGAACAGGTGAACGAACCCGGCATATCCTTCATGTTGTCGGAGCCGCCTGAGCTAGTCTACGGATCGTACGCAGACTATCAGCACTATATCACTCCGACGACAACGCCTCCCGAGACAACAACGACTACCACAACAACGACTACAGAACCTACTACGGAACTTTCTACGGAATCTACAACAACGACAGAGTCTACGACAGAACCTACGACGAGTAGCGACACTGCGGGGGATTAATGAAAAATATGCCTTATCATGAGATACGAAAGAGACACCGGGCTCTTTTCCTTGACCGCTCTGTGCCGCTTCTTTGCCCTTCTATTTTGTCTTGTGATTTGGCGAATTTGGCGTCATCGGTTCGAGCCATTGAAAACGCAGCTGATGTAATTCACTGCGATATCATGGACGGTCGCTTCGTTCCTAACCTCACTTTTGGAGCACCCGTTTTAGAAAGCCTTGCCTCCCAGACATCGCTGCCTTTAGACATGCACCTGATGGTAGAGTATCCGTCAAGCGATATGTTGCGGTCATTTGCTCGTGCCGGAGCACTTGTGATCGTTGTGCACGCTGAGACGGTGA
>JAAZJV010000319.1 GCA_012800135.1 Clostridiaceae bacterium
AAGGTTGCGACGGATCAGGATCTGCCCCGCAAGTCGGTACCTGTGACGACTGTCACGACCGACTCGGCAGCTACAACTGCAGATCAAAAACCGGCTTCAAAAGAGAAGGCAGAGTCTGTTGCGACGGACGAGCCTGACAAAGCGGCCAAAAAGACGACGGAAGTCGCTTCTCCAAAGGTTAGCCACCGCGAAAAAGGGGCGATTGATAGAACGAAGGTCAAGACTGTCCCAAGCGCACCGAGACAAGCGCCCGTCGCAGAACCGCGTAAACCAGTGTCTGAGCCGAAAAAAGAGACACCTCCTGTAGCGAGGAAGGAGATCGCTACAAAACCTGCGGCGCGTGCGAACAAGTCACGCCGCACGATGAGCATTGCTGAAAAATCGATGCCGATTACAGAAAGAATTACAAGGCCTGAGAAAAAAATACTGCGACCCGATCCGCGCCGTGCGTTTGCATCGGAAGATGGAAAAGAGGGCGCGAGCCCGATTCGTCCACAGCGCGGAAGTTATGTCGGGCGTGATCGCAACATTCCTGTAAGTGAACAGCGCAGCACAACGAGACGTACCGTCGAACCGCGAACGGATCGCGGCTCGGTGCCTAAACCGTCGTATGGGACGCAAAGAGATCAACAAAGAACTCGCCAAGATCGCTATACAAGGCCTTCACGTCCTGCACCTTTTACGCCTCCGCCTGCGCCGTTTAAGGATGGCGGCGACGATGAGGCTGTATCTCAGAAGACGCGTTCGCGCCGGAGCCAGCGCACCACTCGTGAACGTGAACGGACTGAAAAACGCCGTGATATTCAGAAGCGTCGCGAGCAACAGGAGATGATTGATCGCGATGCGAATCTTCGCCGATCACGCCGCAAAGATAGTGGAGACAAGACAAGACGTCAGCCGGCTCCGCTATCTAAAGTCGTACTGCCTGAATATCTCACAGTGAAAGAATTTGCCGAGGCCATTAAAAAGACGACGGCAGATGTCATCATGAAGCTTATGCAGCTCGGTGTTATGGCGACGATCAACCAAGATATTGATTACGACACGGCAGCGATTGTCGCATCCGAATTCGGCATCACCAGTGAAAAATATGTTGAAGTGACGGCTGAAGATATTCTATTCGACGACTCGGAAGACTGTGAAGAAGATCTCGTACCTCGTCCTCCTGTTGTTGTAGTGATGGGACACGTTGACCACGGCAAGACGACGATTCTTGATTATTTCAGAAAATCGTCGATGACGGAAGATGAAGCCGGCGGCATCACTCAGCACATCGGCGCTTACATGGTGCCGGTTCAAGACCGTGTCATCACATTCCTCGATACGCCTGGACATGAGGCGTTCACGACACTTCGAGCGCGAGGCGCTCAAGTGACGGACATTGCCGTTCTTGTCGTCGCTGCTGATGACGGCGTGATGCCGCAGACCGTTGAAGCGATCAACCACGCTCGCGCTGCAGATACGGAAATCATTGTCGCCATCAATAAGATTGACAGGCCGGAAGCCGATATTGACCGTGTGAAGCGCGAACTTGCCAACTATGAACTTATGGATTCATCTTGGGGCGGCAGCACGACGATCGTGCCGGTGTCGGGTAAGTTCGGTACGAATATGGATGAGCTGCTTGACATGATTATCCTGACGGCTGATGTCCTCGAACTCAAGGCGAATCCAAACCGTCAAGCAAAAGGGACGGTCATTGAGGCGCGCCTTGATCAGGCAAGAGGTCCTGTGGCCACCGTGCTCATTCAGCGCGGTACGCTCCGCACAGGAGATGCCGTTGTGGTCGGGAACACGTCTGGTCACATCCGAGCCATGGTGGACGATCACGGTAAGGAGATCAAAGAGGCAGGTCCGTCGGTTCCCGTTGAAATTACCGGTATCGGTGATGTACCCGAAGGCGGCGACATCCTCTATCAAGTGAAGAGCGAGCGCATCGCGCGTGATCTCGTCGCAAAGCGCAAAGAGGAAGAACGCGAAATGAGCCTTCGCAAGTCGTCCAGAATGTCGCTTGACAGTCTTTTCAGTCACACAGCCAAAGAAGAGAAAATCGATCTCAATCTTATCGTCAAAGGTGATGCACAGGGCTCCGTGGAAGCGATTCAGCGTTCAATGGAAGAGCTTTCGAACGACAAGATTACAGTGCACGTGATTCATGGCGCCGTCGGTGCGATTACGGAAACAGATGTTCGCTTGGCAGAGGTCGCCGATGCCATCATCATCGGCTTTAACGTGCGTCCTACGTCGAGTGCCAAT
>JAAZJV010000133.1 GCA_012800135.1 Clostridiaceae bacterium
ACGATAGCAATCACATTTACAAATGGCGCACCAAGATACAATCCCGGAGTAGACATCGCCTGATAGGGAAGCGCTGATAACACAGCGATAAACGCCATCTTCAAAGACTCAATAATTTTTTTTACTCTCTTATTCCAGTCACACACCGCCAATGATTTAGAAAATATAAAGCGATCATCAAATCGCGCCTTGCCTGAATCCAAACTGTGCCATGTGTTAAATAGCACGTAATTCTCAGGTTCGAGGCTGCTTTCGAGACTCGTTACCGATCTTGTCATCAATATCATGCCGCTTATCGTAAGGCTCATCCAAAACCCTCGACTCCAGACCGAAAACGGGTCAAGAATAAGCAAAAAAGAACCGACAAAGCCTAGTGTGTTAGCATGATCGCGCCGTCGTCGAGCATAAGGATCAATCCACAAAAGCGCCTGCATAATCGTTGCCCGAGCGATACCCGTTCCCCACCCGGCAAGAAGACCGGGTATCCAAATCGCACCTAGAATAATGAGACGCTCACGCTTCGCATTTCGTACAGTATGCCGTGCGAAGCGTCGAACAGGAAGTAGAAAGAAATAGAGGTGTGATCCGGAAACGCTGGTAAGATGAGCAATACCGGATGCGCGAAAAAGGTATTTTTCTTCATCCGATAACAGCTGTGTATCTCCCATTGTCAAAGATGCTGTTACTGCGCCCTCTAAGTCTTCAAAGAGATGCTCGCACTGTCGGTAAACTAAAGACCGAACCTTATCAGGAAAGCGCGCAACCTTATGAAACCATTGATCCTGCCGTTTAACGCTTCCCGATCTTAAAATACCCGAATGCGAAGCGCCGCATGACCAGAGCCATAATTTTTGCGAAGCCGTTCCCGGATTACGCAAAGAGGATGCGAGGCGAAGCTCTGCATATCCTTTCACGACATCACCACGTCGAGCAGGCAATTTCATATAAAGCATCACAAAAGAACCGTCCTCTAATCGAATTTTATGAAATTTTCCTCGCGAAAAAATAGAGCAGTAATCGGATTGACTTCTAGCCGAAGTGAGCTTCTTATTGTTCGACAGAAAGTAATTTATATGATTCGTTGACGCCCCTAGAATTTGCAACTCCGATTCCAAAACCGGCGCTCCGGGATCTATAACAACACCCCTAATCCGATACACACCCTCAGGTCTCTGTAAAACCGAACCTTCAAGATAAAATCGCGTTAATAAGAAAGACAGTGACGTCATTAACGCAAATATCCATATGCCGTACCGCACAAAGTGAATACGGAAACTTGGGCACTCATTATCTTGTTCTTGATGTGTGTTCATAAGGTCATAGTACATAGAGATAAGTGCATGAATATCTTTACTTTCCCCCTTAGACTACCTTTAGCAGTCAAATTGTCGAAGAACGTGTCACAATCCTTTTTTCCTGTTATAATCGAATTGACGGGAGGAACATATGGATCATCTCGCTTTTCCTGCGGATCAGTCAGTTAAAAATTTATTTGGAGACGAACCTCCGCTTGAGTCGTATGGACCCATCGCTCTTATCACTGAACAGATGGAGCCGGCATTCGCCGAACGAGTCAATCATCAGCTCAGTCTTCGCCGGCACGCCATGCTGAAAGAACAGCCTGATTTAGAATTTGTTCCCGGCTACGTGCGCAAAGAATACCGCAAACGGTGTGACCTTTCACGTTTCAGTTCCGGTGAAGGCAAGGCCGTTCTGCTTGACTCTGTACGCGGTCACGATCTTTATATATTGACGGATGTTCTAAATTGTGGCGCCACGTATCGTCGCTACGGAAAGGAAGTTTCCATTGCTCCTGACGAGCATTTTCAGGATTTGGCACGCATTGTACTGAGCGCACGCGATTCTGCGACGCGCATTAACGTGATCATGCCTTATCTCTACGAAGGACGCCGCTACCATCGCAAAGGACGGGAATCTCTCGACTGTGCCATGATGTTGCGTCAGCTCTTTGAGTTAGGCATTGACAACTTCATAACGTTCGATGCTCGTGATGCTCGCGTCGCCAACGCAGTTCCGCGTTACAATTTTGAATCTTTCCCTACGTCATACCAGACAATTCGTACCCTATTGGATAAGATTCAAGATCTTGTCATTGATCGCGACCACATGATGATTGTCAGTCCTGATGAATCGAGTATCAGTCGAAGCATCTTTTATGCGTCTTCTATGAAACTTCCTTTGGGCATCTTTTATTTAAGGCACGACTTCAAATTGATCGGAGGTAAAACGGTTCGCTCCAGTACGCGCACTTATCTCGGCGACTCTCCTGAAGGAAAAGATATCTTGATCGTATCCGACCTCTTGGATAGCGGCAACGAATTCATCGCGTGTGCCACTGCTCTTAAAGCGCGCGGTGCTCGTAGAATTATATGCGCTGCTTCATTCGCTCAATTTACAGAAGGTATCGCGGCGATGCGTCAGGCTTGGGAAAATGGTGTCGTTGAACGCGTCTTTACGACGGACATGACCTATCGATCGCCGGAGCTTCTATCATCACCCTGGTATACGAGCATCCCCATGGCAGACGATCTTGCACTGCTTATCACGGCGTTGAACCATGATGCCTCGCTCTCACGTCTCTTAGCACCTGCGAAGCGTATCGCAACGCTTGTGAAACGTCACACAACCCGTGTCGGTGCGCGCAGAAGTCTTGATCATCGTCAGATTTCGTTTTCAGATCTTCAACAATAATAAAGAGGAGCATCTCATGAATCGATATTCTTCAGAAACCTCAACTTATCAAAACGACAGCAACTATTTTACCTATAACCAATACGGCGACAACCCCATGTTACCTTTGGCGCCGATCGGTCTTATCGCTCTAAAAGGCGCAGTAACCCTTTCGCAAGAAATCAATGAAAGCTTACTTACGCGCCGCCAATCTTATCTCGATGAAAATCAGCAAACTGATGCCGTACCGGGTTTCATCCGTGAAGACTACCACGTTCCGGTCAGCACACTTCGTTTTTCCTCCGGTGAAGGAAAAGCCGTCGTAGAACGCACAGTGCGCGGCCACGATCTCTATATAATCTGTGACGTGACGAACCACTCCATCTCCTATGCGATGCGGGGCAAAACGAACTATATGAGCCCGGACGATCATTATCAAGACCTCAAACGCGTAATTCTTGCTTGTTCAGGCAAAGCGCGTCGCATCAATGTCATCATGCCTTATCTTTATGAGAGTCGTCAGCATCGCCGCAACTCGCGAGAATCGCTCGACTGCGCTCACATGCTTGAAGAGCTTGATGAACTTGGCGTCAGCAACGTCATCACGTTTGACGTGCATGACGACCGCGTATCGAATGCTGCACCAACGGTTGGCTTTGAAAACGTTCCGACGTCGTACCAGATTCTGGGCAAAATGATTGAATCGATTCCCGATCTGTGTTTTGAACACGACAAGACGATGGTCATCAGCCCTGATGAAGGCGCGATCTCACGCACCATGTTCTACGCATCGGTACTCGGTGTTCCTTTGGGTACTTTTTATAAGAGACGGGATTACACCGTTGTACGAGATGGTCGGAATCCGATCATCGCACACGAATTTTTGGGCGGATCGGTAGATGGCCGTGATGCCATCCTCATCGATGACATCATTTCCTCTGGAGAATCCATGTTGGATATTGCAAGGACGCTGAAGAAAAATGGCGCTCGTCGTATCCTTTGCGGAGCGACATTCGGCCTTTTTGCAAATGGTCTCGAGTCTTTTAATACAGCCTACGAAGAAGGCACAATTGACGCCGTTTTCTGTACAAATTTGATTTATCGTTCACCAGAATTGCTCGCAACGCCTTGGTACTACGATGTCAATATGTCGCGTTTTCTGGCGCTGATCATTGACGCTTTAAATCATAACGCGTCGCTGTCTACCCTACTCGATTCTACGGATAAAATCCGCGAATTGCTCAATGAACGAAACTTGTAAAACTAACCCTGCCACATCAGGTCGAAGTCATAAATAGACCAAACGATACTTCAAATAAAAGACGAGAAGCTGCACATAAAATAGCCTCTCGTTTTTTAGTTTACTCTGAACGTTTTAAATGTATTGACCGTATAGTGATTCTATCCGACCATATATTAAAGACGTTCTGTGCGCCGAACGATCTGCCCTTGATTTTTATGGATGGTATAGGCCGGCATAGAAACACGAACACACGACACAGGATAGACCATAGCGTGCTCGCACAACATAACACCGGGATTGAGAACGGCATTACACCCCACCTCAACGTGTTCAGCTAGGATCGCACCCATCTTCCGAAGGCCTGTCTCTATATTGTGTCCTTCATAATGAATAACGATATTTTCTCGATCAGCTCGCAAGTTGGACGTTATAGAACCAGCGCCCATGTGTGCGTGTGACGCCAGAATGCTGTCGCCAATGTAATTGTAATGCGGCGCTTCTACGTGCTCTACAAAAATAGAATTCTTAAGCTCTGTCGAATTGCCGACCACAGAGTTCGGACCGACATAGACATTGCCGCGAATAAAAGCGCCCGGACGGATCTCCGTCCCCTCACCGATAATCACAGGTCCATCAATTGTGACATAATCCCAAATTTTCGCTGAACGCGCGACCCAAACATCCGATCCGCGAAGCTCGTAATGATCATCTGAAAGCAGCGAACCTTGATGACGTATAAATTCGCCGATCGATGGCAGCATCGTCCACGGGTAACGATGCAATGCAAAAAAAGGAGCGATCATCTCATCTCCTCGGAGATGAAAAAAATGATGCGTCTCAAGATTAGTAATGGACATCTAGGCCTCCTTATATCGAAGCTCTTGAAACACTCTACGCATTTCAGAAACAAAAAAGAGAATGCGAATTTTCTCACGTTGCTCAAAGAAACGATCTGTCTAAGGAGTGTTCAAAACGAAACAAACTAAAATAAGATACGATTCTTTTCACATCCATAGTGTAGCTGTTTTATCTCGACTTATCAAAAGATGCTGCATTCAGCAGATAACGCACGTGTTAGAAATCTCCATAAATAAAAATCAGCCGCTGGTGAAGTTGCACCAACAGCTGATTCTAAACTAGATAAAAACAAAGCGGCTAATACAGTTAATAAAACTGTTTAGTGGCATGCTTTTGATACCGGCGCAATTTTGGCAACACACTATTCAAATTTTTCTATAACCCTATCATAGGCTAGGTGCGCAAAATCCAGAATCAGCTCTTCATCCGCCGGTTCCATCCATCCGCCGCTATCCGGCGGTACAAACTCTACGGATACGGTCAAAACAATGCCGTCTTTTACGAGTATGTAGACATTTTCTTTGGAGATTAAAGCGCGTTTTCCCAAACCTTCTATTTCGCGCGGGTCAGATAAGACTATGTTCATTGTAGATAACGCAGACATCTGATCACCCCAGTCATAGATCCAGATGTTAACCTCTCCGTCACAAAACCCTTTTATTTCCGCCTCATACAGAAGATATCGTGCACCATCAGAGTTCTCTATGGGATGAACATCACCCACTTTAATGTTCATGCCAAAATACGCTTCCAACTCTTCGACGGTAAAAAGCTCTCCGACTTTAGGCAAGATGACCGGTTCTTGGTCACTTGG
>JAAZJV010000134.1 GCA_012800135.1 Clostridiaceae bacterium
ACCGATTTCTTATTTCACCGCTATGAAACAAAAAAAGGTGTGCATCCATCTGAGACGTTGCCAACAGCGTATGAAGATGCAGGTAGAAACAAACACAATGCTACTTGCCGCAACGTGTGCGACGATGAGATTTTGAACGATTTCAGTGATGCTGGCAGAAGCGAATTTGATGGTATTGTTGGGAGCGGTCATAGAAATGTCGGTGGCAGAGAATGCGATGGTGCCCTTTGGAACGACTCAAACGATGCCGGTAAAGAAGATCATTCCTCGTGTGTTGAAACACTTAATATTTTTCTAAAAGAGGCGCTCTTGCCGCTTGAGCTGCAATTGATCTATACCGTTTTCCCGGAGGAAGATGTGATCACTAGGCGTGCCGTGCTGTGGAACAGAGGCGCGGATCCGGTAAAGCTGCACAAAATGATGAGTCAAATGATTGACTTGCCGGGGCGCGAGTTTAATGTGTTAACGATACGTGGTGACTGGAATGCTGAAGCGAACACGAATGTTACACCGCTGACGTACGGGCGATTCGTTAATGAGAGTCGTACCGGGAGTTCGTCTAACCGGCACAATCCGGCGCTCGCCCTAGCGGATCGGCGTGCGACGGAGCATTACGGAGAAGTGTACGGATTTAACCTAGTGTATAGCGGCAATCATCAAACATCCGTAGAGCGCTCAAGCCGCGGTTTTGTGCGTGTGATGTCCGGAATCCAACCCGAAAATTTTCACTGGCAACTTCAGTCTGGAAAGTGTTTTGAAACGCCGGAAGCTGTGCTCACCTATTCCAATCAGGGTTTTAATGGTATGAGTCATCAATTCCACAGCTTTGTTCTGCGTCACATCGTTCGAAGCCCTTGGCGCAATCGAGAACGTCCCATTTTAATCAACAATTGGGAAGCGTACATGTTCGATTTCAATGAGCGAAAGCTTATGAAACTCGCTCGTCAGGCAAAGGAACTCGGGATAGAACTATTTGTGCTTGATGACGGATGGTTCGGTGCGAGGAATAATGATCTCGCGGGATTGGGAGACTATGATGTCAATCGAAAAAAGCTGCCTTCTGGGTTAAAAGGTTTTTCTAAAAAAATTGAAAAACTGGGGATGAGCTTTGGACTCTGGTTTGAACCGGAATCTATAAACCCGAACAGTGGGCTTTACAGGGCTTATCCAGAATATGCGATTCAAATACCCGGTCGCACACCGGTGCAAGGGCGCCATCAACTGTTATTAGATTTTACGAATCCTGCCGTACAAGATTACGTTGTCGATAATATAACGAGGATTCTTGATGGAGCACACATTAAGTACGTCAAATGGGACATGAACCGCCACATGAGTGATGTTTTTTCAAAACAGACGCATCCCGGGGAATTCGCGCATCGGTACATAATGGGTTTTTATCAAGTATTAAAACGAATATTTGGGCCACGTCCGAAGATTCTTCTTGAAATGTGTTCGTCCGGAGGTAATCGCTTCGACTTGGGTATGCTCTGTTTTGCTGCACAAATATGGGCTTCAGACGACACCGACCCGATAGAGCGTCTTCGAATACAAAAAGGTCTTTCCTATTTTTATCCGCAGAGTGCAATAGGCGCGCATGTTTCTGCTGCACCGCACACGCAGACACTGCGCAATACGCCGCTTAGCACTCGATTTAATGTGGCGGCGTTCGGTGCCTTCGGATATGAGATGGATCTTACTGCTTTGAATCGTGTTGAGCGCGAGGAAATCAAAGATCAGATCGTATTCTATAAAGAACACAGGGCACTTTTTCAATTTGGACAGTTTTATCGTTATGACTGGCCACGACCAAATCAAGAAGCTTTTTCAGTCGTTTCGGAAGATCAGCGACAGTCGATTGTGGTTTTTGCGACAGCACTTACAAAGTCCGGGGAAGAAAATGATTGGTTGCGCGTGGCCGGGTTAGGTGCCGATACGTTGTATAAATTGCAGACGCGGCCACAAAAAGTACATATCGCCCGATTCGGTCATTTAATCAATTTTGTGTCACCTATTAAACTGAAGGCGGATGGATTGGCGCTCACGCTAGCCAATCGCTATTACGCACTATCGGACGGTTCGCTCGATTTAACGGCATGCGGTGCCGCATTTGAAAGTGGTATTGGCTTGAATAATCAGTATATTGGCACCGGTTATAATTCCGATTTACGTATGTGGGGAGATTTTGGTTCGCAAATGTATGTCATTACGGCGCATCCGTTCGAGGAGGTTTCTGAAGAGTGGCGAATGTCCTGACGAGCATCAAAAGTCTCAAGAGGATAACTTCATCACATATGGGGAGAAGCTGGAGCAATCACTACGGTAGGAGAGATTATAAATTAATTCAGTACATAGAGGGAGAAGAGGGTTATGACAAATTTTCAACAAGAAAAGAAAATATCAGAAAGTCCGGCGGCTGTGTCAAAAGAAGCAACAACCGCTTCGCTTAAGACCGGTAATAAAATGTCGGCCTTTGATCGCCGAAATATGGTCTTTTTTGGGCTTGGGACAGTTGGAAGAGATATGTTTTATGCGTTGGAGGCAAACGCTCTGATTTACTATCTCTCAAACGTGCTTGACTTGCCTCAACCGATTTTTGTGGCAACAAGCCTCGTATTTACTGTTCTGCGCATATTTGACGCATTAAATGACCCTGTCAGCGGCCTCATAATCGACAATGTGCGATCTCGTTACG
>JAAZJV010000135.1 GCA_012800135.1 Clostridiaceae bacterium
TCAAAGGCAAAACCGTATATGCGTCCGGACAAGGAGCTGTCCCGGAGTATGTTTTTAACATGCTTTTGGAAAAAGCAGGGCTCGATCCGTCAAGTGACCTGACCATCGTATGGCTGGCGGAGCACACAGAAGTGGTATCAAATCTGGCAGCGAATGAAGGATCGGTTGCTCTTCTGCCGCAACCTTTCGTCACAGTCGCGCAACAGCAACTTGAAGATTTGCGACTTGCAATCGATCTCAATACGGTCTGGGAGAGCAATATGGGGGATGCCGGTCTCATCATGGGGGTGCTAGTAGCGCGAAATGACGTCATCGAGGCTCATCCTGATGAGGTTGCCGACTTTGTAAAACGGTATGAACAGTCGATTGCGTTCGTCAATGAAAATCCGGAAGATGCGTCCAAAATGATTGAACAACTCGACATTTTCAAGGCGGCCATTGCACAAAAAGCGATTCCCTATTGCCACATACATTTCATGACAGGTGAACCGATGAAGACCTCTCTTTCAGGGTTTCTCGATCTCCTATACGATGTCGATCCGAAATCGGTCGGCGGAGAACTGCCGCCGGATGATTTCTACTATTCGTCCAACCGGTAAATTGTTGTCGCCGTGAAACCTGATCGGAGAAAAAACAGAGTTTGGTATAGCTTGGGAGGGGTGCTGCTTTTGCTTGTTGTTTGGCAGCTCCTCTCCCTTTTTTCCGGAACAAAATTCCTGTTGCCGCCGCCTCGAGACGTCTTCGTGCGGTTTGGTCAGCTTTTTTCTGAAAAGGAAGGCTGGCTTGCGGTTATTCAGTCGGGAGAACGCATCTTGCAAGGCGTCTTCCTCTCGGCTATGGTTGCTCTGTTCCTCGCTTTTGTCGCATGGCGCGTAAAGATCATGCAACGGCTGATCGCGCCGTTTGTGCTTCTCATGAAGACCGTGCCGATCGTCTCTTTCATCCTGATCGCCTTATTCTTTCTGGGAAATCAGGTGCTGACAATATTCATTTGCGGGCTGGTTGTATTTCCTATGGTTTATGAGAGTGTGCTCGCCGCTTTATCAGGCGTTAGCCATGAACTGCTTGAGATGGCGCACGTCTTTTGTTTTAAAAAACGCGACACGCTCCGATTCATTATCGTTCCCGCATGTCGAGACCCTTTTCTCGCCGCGATGAGCGTCGCGATCGGCATGGCTTGGAAAGCCGGTGTTGCTTCTGAAGTTCTCTCTCTTGCTAAGCCGTCCATCGGCTGGCATCTCCACGATTCTCGCCTGTACCTTGACATGGAGGGACTGCTTGCGTGGACGCTAGCGATTGTCCTCCTCTCTTTTATCTCAGAAAAACTGATCATTCTTGTGTTGCGCCGGGCGCTATCTTATGTTGGCCGCAAACTCCCGGAAAAGACAAGACGCACTTCCCGTTCGACTGCGAAGAAGTCGCCAGACGACATTGAACATAAGTTGTGCGCAGACGTCGAAAAGAAACCGGCATCTTTAGAAATGACAAAGGGTGCGATCGATGTGAGCAATCATGTGCTGTCGAGCGATCAGGCAGTTGCCTTGTCGGACGATATGGCATTGAAAGCGACTCGGCGAGATCCTTCCAAACACACGAACGGAACGGGTCATTCTACTGCAATCACGATCGACGATGAACAGCGCGCACCGCAGATCAGCGACTTTCTTAGTGAAACGAGCCACTCCGTTACAATCACAATTGACGGTGCCGGCGAGTGTCAGAAGCACCAAGAGAGAAGTGATGGAATGGGTCATTCTGCTGCAATCACGATCGACGATAAGCAGTGCGCACCGCAGATCAGCGACTTTTCTAGTGAAACGAACCACTCCGTTACTATCTCGATCAAAGGGCTTGATAAAGCATTTGGAGAGACGGTTCTGTTCCGAAATCTCTCGGTAGAGCTGCCGCTTGATCGACCGCTCATTGTCAACGGCGCATCCGGCTCAGGAAAAACAACGTTGCTTCGCATGCTTGCGTCGCTTGAACACCCGGATGCCGGAGTCATTTCCGGTGTTCCGGCAAACGGTCGCTTCGTCTTTCAGGAAAATCTTCTGATTCCACAACTTTCCGCGCGCGACAATGTCCGCGTTGTACTTCCGGATTACGACGGCGACCGTGCCGATGCGTTGCTTCAGCAGTTGGACTTGTCAGATGTCAGCGATCAGCCTGCCGCATTGTTATCGGGCGGAGAAAAACGTCGTGTGGCGATCGCACGCGCCATAGCTCCTAAGTCGGGCATCCTTTTTCTCGACGAACCTCTTCGCGAACTGGACGAAAAACGCGAGACGGATGCAATCTGCCTGATTCTGGACGCATTCATTCATGTTCCGGTCATCCTCGCCGCGCACGACGCACGCTTGATCGACAAACTTAACGCGCGGGTGCTAACGCTTGTACGGTACCAAAATCAGGTATCAAACGAGGATGAAACGGCATGACATAGTACTCGCCGTAATGATCATGTAGCCTGTGATCGGACGTCAAACGCGGTCGAAACAACACAATACCGGGCCGTTTTTGAATCAAGTCGCTGTTCTAAGCTAGCGAGTCAATCACAGAAAAACTGCATGAAACCGGGTTGACCGGAATCATACCGTATTTCTAAAATAGTGCATCAAATGCGGTCAAAACAGCACTGGACGGGTCGAAATAGAATCATGTTGTAGTTCCGAGTTTGCGCATCACGCGCGCGATCGACATCACTGTTCCTTAATGATTCCGTTATGGAACGCTTCAATAAGTTCGCGCAGATCTTCGATTTGAGCGTTGATTTCTTTGCCTAAGTCGGTGTTATGTACCATCAGTCTTTGCGGCATGGGCTCCATGATGTGCAGACGCGGCGTATAACTTCCCATATCGTTTTCAATCGTCTGGTAGTCGTGGTGTTCGGCAAGCGCCAGATGATGTGAATTAAAGATCAGCGTGTAGCCGTTGATGCCCGTGCGTTTCTGATACGCTTTAGCCAAGCCGCCATCAATGACGTAGAGGCGTCCGTTGGCTTTGACAGGCGTTTCTCCGCTTTTGACGGGCACATGGCCGTTTATGATGCGCGAATTATCGGGATTGAGTCCAAAATCGACGAGGATCATCTTGCACGTCTCCTCTTGCGAAGAAAATGTGTAGTAGGGATCATAGATCTCTTTGCGAATCGCCTTATCTTCTACGAAGAAATTTTCAAATGTTGACATCTGGCTTTTTCCGAACATGGGGGATTCCGAACCGCACCAGAGATACCACAACTTGTCTGCGGCGTCTGAAGTGTGATCCGCCA
>JAAZJV010000136.1 GCA_012800135.1 Clostridiaceae bacterium
ACGTTGGGGTGTAGCCAAGTGGTAAAGGCACGGGACTTTGACTCCCGCATTCGCAGGTTCAAGTCCTGCCATCCCAGCCAAACGATCCACTAGCTCAGTCGGTAGAGCACTTGACTTTTAATCAAGGGGTCCGGGGTTCAAGTCCCCGGTGGATCACCACGATAAAACCGCTGGTACAACAACGTCTCGGCGGTTTTAGTTTTTATCTAATCCTACTCATCGTCAGATTGTTGCACCCTATTTTGCACCCGATTTCAGATTTTCATACCAAAACCTAGATTTGATCATTTCAAGTCACCTTTTAGATGATTTTGTTAGATGTAACTCCCGGTATTCATCAAAAGGGCAACCTCACTTGAGACTGCCCTTTTGATTATGATATTCAATTCTCTTAATTATTTACGTTAGGATGATGCGCGCATCAACCACTTTAAGGCCTTTCCCCTGCTCATACAACATAACGGGGTTCGCGTCTGATTCCTTGATTTCATCTCGAAGATCGTACATCATCGTCGAATAACGCGCGATGAGTTCCGCCATGGCTTCTTGATCGCGAGGCGCTTCACCGCGGGCTCCTTTTAAGATACCTGCACCGCGAATTTGTGATTGCATCTTCATACCCTGTGCTTCAGACACGGGGCATACTGCAAACGTCACGTCTTTCAGCACTTCAACGAAAATGCCGCCAAGACCGAACATGAGTACCGGACCGAAGGCCGGATCCGTCGTAGAACCTAAGATGACTTCTGTTCCAGAGGGCGCCATTTCCTGAATGGCTACACCGTAAATATCGGCGTCGGGATCATAAGCGATCGCATTGTCGAGAATCTTCTTATAGGCGTCACGCACCATCTGATCATTTTTGATGTTAACGACTACGCCGCCGGCATCCGATTTATGGAGAATGTCAGGCGATACGATCTTCATCACGATCGGATAGCCGATGTCTTCCGCCATGGCTACGGCCTCATCTTCCGTTTTCGCGAGTGTCGTTGCTGTTACATTCAAACCATACGCGGCAAAAACATCTTTCGCTTCAACTTCAGTAAGTGCGTCACGACCGCTTTCACGCGCACCTTTGATGATGGCAAGCGCTTTTTCGTAAGCGCCATCGATCGCCGGCGCCATCTGTGTCATCCCGACTTTTTCTTCCTGCATTCGAGCGTAATGACGCAGAGCGCTCAATGCACTGACAGCGCGATCCGGATCGTCATAAGCAGGAATGCCGTTGTCAATTAGCCAACGCACCGCCTCAGCGCTTCTTTCGCCACCAACGAAAGCAACGGCGACAGGTTTACAGTCCATGACAGAGCCTGCCGCTTTAACGGCGTTATAGATGCCTTCAGCAATTTCCATAGGATTGGTGACGGCCGTCTCACAATAAAGCACTGCCAAACCGTCGACCCACTCTTGTTTGAGACCAAATTCAATGCTCTTCTGATAGCCTTCAAGACCTGCTTGTCCGGTGATGTCGACGGGGTTTTTCGCAGATCCGAAATCGGGCATATAATTCTTCATCTCGAGCTGAAGATCATCCGGCAAAAACTTCAACGGAATACCATAGCGTTCTGCGGAATCTGTCGCCAAGACGCCGACGCCGCCGCCATTTGTAACAATCAATAGATTGTCGCCTTGCATGGGCGGCTGAAGTTGGAAGGCCTGTGTAAGATCAAAAAGGTGATTCAAGTTACGGGCTTCAACAATGCCGGCCTGACGGAAAGCCGCACCGTATACTTTCGCCGCTCCAGCCAGCGAGCCGGTATGAGATGCGGCAGCGGCAGCACCGTGTGACGAGACACCGGACTTCAAAGCGATAACCGGTTTGCTGCATTTTTGACTGACTTCCATGAAACGCCGACCGTCCTTCATCCCTTCAACATAGAGCGCGATACTATTGGTATGATCATCTTGATCAAGCCATTCTACGATGTCGGCAAAATCAACATCGGCCATGTTGCCTAGTGAAAATAGTTTGTCAAATCCGACGCCGCGAAGATACGTCCCTGCATCTAACGCAATGAGAAGAGCGCCCGATTGGGAAATCAGCGCACTCTCTCCGGGAAGTGGCAACATCGGCGCGAAAGACGCATTGAGTTTGTGTGAATTGCTCAGCGAACCGATGATGTTCGGACCGATCATGCGCATCCCGTAGCGTTTGACAATTTCAACAATGCGCTGCTCCGCTTCATGGTTTCCAACTTCGCTGAAACCGGACGTGATGATGCTGACCCCTCCGACACCTGCTTTACCGCATTCTTCGACTGTATCAGGAACAAATTTTGCAGGAATCGAGATAACTGCGAGATCGACCTTCTCCGGTATGTCACCGATGGTCGGATATGCTTTATGACCGAGGATTTCCTTTTCTCTAAGATTTACGGGAAAAATTTTGCCTTCGAACTTTCCCTCGTTTAACGCTTCGACAACGGCATAACCAATCTTGCCGGGCTTAGATGAAGCACCGATTATAGCTACCGAACTAGGCTTAAAAAGGCGATCCAGCGACTCTCTTTTCATGATGTGAACTCCTTGTAACATATTTTTTAGAAGCAAATCTTTTGCGCTTCTTTTTGAACTCTTTTTACTTGCAACGCGTACAAGAACTCAACTTTACCAATGCCCTATACAAGGCCGGACTAAAAAATAACGAATATTCAAACTAGAATACCGCTAAATATGATAACACAGATTACACGTTTTCTGAGCGGCTTTCATTGAACGACGCGCCTCAATCGAAAGAGGAACTGTCTGCCAAAGTAACCCGGACAGCGTGAAGCACGAGCCGTTCAGTTTTATCCGGCATTTAATCTCAATCAAAGGAATAAAGTCCTTGTGTTTTAAGGATTCATCAGAACAAACATTTACCGACAATTGTGTAACAGGCTCAAATCGGATAAAAAGAGACCTTTGCGTCGTCAGTCAGTGCGGTCTTTCGGATTGAAAGGACTTTATCGCCATCAACAGTGATGAGAGACGCCTTTGCCGCTTCTTTTGCCTCTTTGCCGTAGGACTTTTGAATTGCACGCAAAAGTTCCGTGAGGCTATGGGCGGCAATGCGGTCTTCGTTCTTGCCGCACAGTGTGCGCAATTTCCCAAAGTATTTTATATTCGCCATATGTTGTCCCTCACACTTAGCCTTACACCATTACATCGAGCCGGAGCAGATATCTGATTATTCGTTTAGAATAAAGCCGTCCTTAGCCTAACGCTATTGCCTCACACTTTTACATCGAGCCGAAGCAGGCGGTTGATCTTTCCTTTTCGAATAAAGCCATCCCGGCCTTATGCCTTCATATCGATGTCTATACCAAGTTTTTTCAGTTTTTTCTTCGTAGGAATGCCGTTTTCATCCCAACCGCGCACCTTATAGTACTTCGGCAACATCTTATCTAACGGAACGATCGTGTCGGGCCGATCCGGATCTTGAGGCGTCTTCGTCAATCTCACGCAAAGATCGTCGTCTTTCGCCGTGAAACCTTC
>JAAZJV010000137.1 GCA_012800135.1 Clostridiaceae bacterium
ATCGGCTCGGAGATCATGTCGCGCTCAACGAACATACCGCCCGAAGTTGTCGCCTTCCTGCAGGGCATCGTCATTGTCTTGGTCGCTTCGAGCAAGTTCCTCTACGGTTTCAAAGAGAAATACGATCGAAAGATTTCTCTGGCTCGAGTGCAGTCCGGCTCGGAAGGAGAATTAGCATGAATTTCATATTATCTGCCGATTTTTGGTTTTCTGTCTTAGCTGGAACAACGCCGGTGATGCTGGCAACTTTAGCCGCAAACATCGTTTCGCAATCGGGCATGTTCAACTTGGGAATTGAGGGAACGATGCTCATGAGCGCGCTCATGGGCGTGCTTGTGAGCGCATTCACACAGAGTTTGATTTTAGGCATGTTGGCCGGACTCCTCGCAGGGATTATATTGTCCTTTGCCTTGGGCTACTTCACCCTTTATCTTGAAGCGCCCATGAACTCCGTCGGCGTTGCCATCAACTTGTTTTCTGCTGGGGTAACGGTCTTTGTCCTTACCTTAATAACAGGCAGCAAAGTGACGAGCAGCTCGCTGACAAGCCTCACCTTTCCTGCAGTCCACATCCCCTTAATCCGTGATATACCGTTTCTCGGTCGCGTCTTGTCCGGGCATAACCTGATTACGTATTTGGGATGGATCTTTGCCATAGGACTTACGCTCCTCCTGTATCGCACGAGGCTTGGACTTGATATCCGTGCAACAGGAAGAAATGCCGTTGCAGCAGCCTCCGTCGGCATCCCGACAAACCGTGTGCGTTTTAAGGCGCTGTTGTTATGCGGTATCTTCTGCGGCTTTGGCGGTATGTATCTTTCGATGGGGGCATTAAAATCCTTCACAGCAAACATGGTTGCCGGTCGCGGATTCCTTTCGCTGGCGATGGACACGTTGAGCAGCAGCCATCCGCTTATCGGCTGGGGCGGTTCGCTTCTATACGGGTTCAGTGAAACGGTCACTATCTATATGCAACTTTATAGTGATGCGGACTTAAAGGTGATTTCCGCTTTCCCCTACATTTTTATAATCCTTGTGTTAGTCATCGCGCAGCTTGCTCGCAACCTGCTCGTTAGACGTAAGAAAAATATTCATTTAAAAGGGAGGTAAGAATGGCTGAATATTATGATGCTTGGTCAAACACGATCACAAAGAACGGGCTTAAAGCTGATTTGGTGATCTCTGCTTTGCAAAAATGCATACGTCGTGCTGATGAAGATCTCGCTATGCGCTTTGCATATGAGCTTTACGTGACGTCGCCGTTTCATGAGGCAAAGATGTGGCAGCGTTTGCTTGTGATTTCAGTCGAAGATATCGGGTTTGGCAATCCGGAAGCTCCGATTTTGGTGCGCAACTTGTTTGAGCTCCATAAGGAATACGATTACCACGACGGCGACCGGACGATCTTCTTCTTGCAAGCCATCCGTTATTTATGCCGCTGCAAGAAAGAACGTTCCACCGATAACATCAAGTGCATTATCATGCGTGAATCGGCGAAAGGAGAGGTTCCGGAGATACCTGAGTATGCCTATGACATGCATACCATCAAGGGACGTGAACAAGGCAAAGATTTTGCTCATTTCTTGAATGAAGCAAGCAAAGTAGAGCCACTGGCGGACGATTACGATGATCAGTATCGTCAAGCTTTGTTGGCCATGTATGAAGAAGAAATTGCAGAAGAAAAAGCAAATAATTGAAAGTCATTTCCAAACATGGAATGATTAATCGAAAGGAGAAAAAAACATATGAAAAAGAGAATTGCGCTTATCCTGATGGTCCTTGCACTTCTCATCACGAGCGTTGCATGCGGCGGCGATCCGGCACCGAAGCCGACACCGACTGATCCAAAAGGATCAGAAGAGGCACCTAAAACGGACGTTACCGATCCGCCGGCACCGCCCAGTGAAGAGAAAGCCGAAATCTACGTGCTGATTAAAAACCGGGGCGATCTATCATTCTGGGACAGCATTGCCAGCGGCGGAGATCGTGCGGCAGTCGATTTCGCGGATAAAGCAAACGTCTACGTCATCGAGACCACAGCCGACGTGATGGCTAACCTTGATGCCATGTATGAAGCTGTCGATAAAGGTGCGAACCTGATTATCACAGCCGGAGACTACAAGGACAACGTGGCGCAACTTGCTGTAGAGCATCCTGAGGTCGGGTTTGTCATGATCAGTGAAGACATGACAAAAGACGGCGACAACAACATCTACTGCATCGATTTCCGCGTGAGTGAGGCTGCCTTCCTCGGCGGCGTCGTCGCTGCTGACATCGCCTCGTCCGACAAGGACAATGTAGCCGCTACAAAGACGGTCGGTTTTATCGGCGGCATGGATGAAGTCACCGTCATTCAGGAGTTCCTCTTGGGCTACATCCAGGGTGCCAAATTCTATGACCCTGAGACCAAGATCGTCACCAACTATGTTGGCGGCTGGAACGACCCGGATACAGCAAAAACACAGGCCGTCACCCAGTACAAAGATGCCGGCGTAGACGTCATCTTCGCGGCAGCCGGTGCTTCCGGTAACGGCGTGCACACCGCTGCGGCACAAGAAAACCGCTACGTTGTCGGCGTCGATACGAACCAGGCGCTCATGTACGAAAACGACCCAGAAATCAAAGCAACGTTCGTGACCTCCGTTCTCAAAGAGCTGGGTAACGGCATTTACGCGACGATCACTCGCTTCCTGAATGAAGGATTGCCTTACGGCGAATACGAGATCCTTGGACTCGAAGAAGCGGCCGTCGCCATTGTCGAAGACGATCATCTGGCTTCACTGCTTTCCGAAAAGGGTAAGCAGAAACTCGAAGAAGCAAAAGCCGGCATTATCTCAGGCGACGTTGAAGTCGTCAGTGCGATCGGCAAAGATCAGACAGAAATCAAGGCACTCATTGAAACGCTGAGCGAATAAGCTTGAGAAAATGAATCCGAGAAGATAGAGCACTTCTTTTCTCAAACTGGAGTGGCCGTCTCAAAAAGAG
>JAAZJV010000342.1 GCA_012800135.1 Clostridiaceae bacterium
ATAGGGAGGTGGTTATGAAAATTCTCTTAACTGCTTTTGAGCCCTTTGGCGGTGAGGCAAAGAATTCCGCGCTAGAGGCTATGCGAGCCTGTGATATGTCAGGTCTTTCTGCTGAGGTAAGGCAGCTTGAAGTTCCAACTGTCTTTTATGAGTCAATCAAGGTTGTGAAGGAGGCTATGCAGGCGTTCCGTCCTGACGCTGTCCTCTGTCTGGGGCAAGCAGGCGGGCGCTCCGGTCTGACGCCGGAGCGAGTTGCCATTAACATTAATGACGCTTACATTCCGGACAATGCGGGTTGGCAGCCTCTTAACGAGTCTATCGTAGCCGATGGACCGGCAGCCTACTTTAGCAGCCTGCCCATCAAGACTATGGTGGCGTCTATTCAGAAGGCGGGCGTACCTGCCTCAGTGTCAAATACGGCCGGCACCTTTGTCTGTAATCACCTGATGTACGGTGTGTTGCATATTCTAGCCCTGTCCTGCAACACTTGTATCGGCGGTTTCATGCATTTGCCTTATTTAACGGAGCAGGCAACAGATCGGCCAAATATGGCCAGTTTGAGCTTAGAGGACCAGGTTAGAGGCCTCCGTGCAGCCTTGTCTGCCATTATTGACCATTGTAAAACTAGACTGCCAACCCCTCTCGTCTTTAACTCCCTTGAAAGAGAGAAACCTTCTTAATTACTTGTTTTTCAATGACTTTGAAGTCAATCCCGCATTTCATTTAATCGAAAATGCCGAAGATTTCACCTAGTCTTACGTACCAGAATAACTGCTCTAGATTAAAGTTGAAGGAAGGATGTCAGAGCGGGCTGCATGTGACGATTTTTCCTGTTTGACCGGGCTTTGCATTAATGACCTCTCTGCGAAGGTTTTGCGATCTGCTTGAAGACAGGCAAAATATTGTATAATCAAAATGGTTCTGATTAGCCGTCATGGTTCTGATTAGCCGTCGAAAACGACATGAAACGACGATTTTACCAGCTTGGATCGTGACGTTTCTGAACAAGAGGAAACGCAGGATGGAAATATTGAGATGAAAAAGAATCCTGTCACAACCTTGATTAACGGTCTCTTGCGCGCTTGGTTTCCTAAGTTTCGACAGTCTTTTTCCGACATCCGCTGGCGCCGTCTTCGCTACATGCTGATCTTTGCTCACGCGCCGCTCTTTTCTAATGTCCAAGAAGTCTATTTTCGTCAAGATCCCAAGATCGCGGGTGTCGATGCCGTCACTTGGATGAGGCTTGCCTTTTGTATCGGAGCCGGACTGTTGTTCGCTTTTGCCAACTTGAAAAACATCAATCTTTACTCGAAATTGCTCGCCGGGAGTTGCGCTTTCTTCTTCACGCTCTGGCTTTTTATACAGAGCGGGGTGCCTGCCGTGCTTGTCGCCTGTCTGTTTACTTTTTTCTATGGCGGAACTGCCGCCGTGGTTATTTTTCACTATACCTATGCCTTAAACAGTACGGAACGCTTTTTCGGTGCCGCCCTGACGTCACTCTATTATGTCGTCTTTCAGCTCATTTTGGCCACGGAAATTAAGACCGCTTTCATCTCACGCCTCTACATAGCGGGTCTCGTCTTCGTCACAGCTCTGTGCATCTTCGGCTATAGAGAAGAAGACTATATCGACGCCGTAGAGGCACCGCGACAGCGCGAAAAAAAACAGATCGGTCTGATGCTATATTTCTTTTTTGCCTACCATATCGTCGAAATGTTTTACACTTACATCCAAGGCGTTTCTACGACGACAACATTGTTATTAAATGGCCTCGTTGGCGTCACCGTCTTCTCCCTCGCGACCTTTCTATACTTTTACGCCAAATTTAACCTATGGCATATGTGCAACCTCTTTTTCGGAGGTTTCCTGATCGCCTATGTCTTGCGCCTAGTCTCTGATTCTGACCCGGCACTCTATGTATCCCGCGCTTTTCGCGGTTTTGAACAGATCGGTTTTATCGCCGCCTACACGCTGCTTGGCGGCGTTCTTCGAAAAAACACGTCGTTTCGATCTTTTAAGCGCATACTCATCGCGACTCTCAACATCTTTTCACTCACTTACATTTTGCTCGGCATTTTGATACCACGCCTGCCGATAAACCTTACGATAGTCGCCTCCCTGGTCGCGTTTGTTTTTTTCGTCGGCTTTTTGCTCCTGTCGCCTGTATACGCTGATTTTCTCTACTCGGGTAACAAAAAAGCCGGCGCGATCGTCATTATCCCGGCTGCCAATCCGATGCCGCTCTCAGATAAAAAAATGCCTGTCGCCAAGCCGCTCTCAGTAAAAACTCGTGCCGACGCGCTGATGACAGAACACAACTTAACACCTCGAGAACGCGAGATAGTAAGTCTCCTGATGCAAGGATATCTTTATAAGCACTGTTCCAGCGAACTCGGCATCTCGACCGAAACCGTAAAATTCCATGCTCGTAATGCCTATCGAAAATTAAACATCTCAGGGCGTAGCGAACTCTTCTCCGTTTTTGTTTCAGACGAGTAAATATTGGCACGATCTTTTATTTCGTAATTTCAAACATGGTGTCACTTTTATTCTGCTCTGAGGGTAAAAGAAGATTACGTTGACTAATTGGGGGTCTTGACCTACTTATGTAGCCTAAAACCGATGCCCCAGACAGTTTCGATGTATTCCTCTTCCGTAACTTCCCGCATTTTCTTGCGAATGTTGGATATGTGGACGTTGATCGTATTGTCGGTGCC
>JAAZJV010000138.1 GCA_012800135.1 Clostridiaceae bacterium
ATTGAGGTTTTCTATACACCAAATCCATATGTAGGGTAGTATCCTTTGCTGGAAACACGCTTTAATGGTCAGTTTTTAAGGAATAAGAGATTAAGTCGCCAAGAAAGAGAAGCAACGAGCCCTTTTCCAGTAGAATCGTCTTATTAATGGTCACTTTCTTCGCTCTTTCTGACATAGGGGGTTCGGGGCGAACAGTCTGGACAATTTCATGCTTTTTTCGAAAATTTGGTTTTTTATATGGGTGGGAGGGGAGAGGAAGGATGTAGAAATTGGTTATTCTCTCTTTTCAGGATTCTGGGTTTTCGACATTTTGACGGTTAAAGGTGCTTCTTGTCGATATAATATGTTAGTCAGAAGCGAGTTTTGCGCGGATCATAGTATACATGAGTACTATGATTTATCACCATGTTTTATCCTGTGCACTTCAGGGACTAAATGGCATTGCTGTTGAAATTGAGGTGTCAGTTTTACCAGGGCTTCCTGTTTTTGAAATATCGGGCAGAGGCGATTCCGCTATTAAAGAATCGAAAGATCGTGTGCGTGCTGCAATTCGTAACAGCGGTTATACTTTTCCTAAGGGAAGAGTGATCGCAAGTTATGCTCCGGCTTCTTTGCCAAAACAGGGAAGTGTCTTTGACTTAGCGTTGGCGATTGCTATTTTAGGAGCATCTCAACAAGTTGTCCGACCTATTAACTCGCCAGTAGTTGCTATTTTCGGCGAGCTTTCATTAAATGGACGAGTTAAACCTGTTCAAGGTATGTTTGGACGACTTGTGTCACTATTGGAACAGAATATTTGCCATGTTATTGGACCTTCTGAAGGCTGTCATCAAGCAATACACCTAAATGGACTGCATTATGAGGGCGTTCATACGTTAAAAGAGGCAACCCTTCGCTATTCTGGTATTCCTTCACCACGTAAAGATGTAGGAAAGAGGGGAGAGGAGCATGGCTTAAAGAAAGAGAAACTAGTACATTCGACGGTTTATTTTCAATCGGAATTAGAGCCGGATAAAGGTAATAAGACAAAAATAGACCGCATTAATGTTAAAAATATCGGTTGCGCTAATGATGCTAACATCAATAACGTGCCAGCTGATGATGGCAAAGTCCGGTCTGCCTTTGATCTAATTCGCGGACAATCAGTTGGGATTAGAGCTTGCCAAATTGCAGCGGCAGGATGGCATTCATTATTAATGGTTGGTGCTCCTGGCTGTGGAAAAACAACACTCGCATCGGCTATTCCATCCTTGCTTCCGTCGCTTACACATGATGAGTCTATTGAATTAACTAAAATCTATAGCATTACGAGAAAAGGACAATCTTTGGATCGCATGGTTGATCAGCGACCTTTTCGCAGTACGCACCATACGGTTACAACTGCTGCGCTGATTGGCGGCGGTATTCCTCCTTACCCAGGTGAATGTACTCTCGCACACCACGGCGTTCTTTTTTTGGATGAAATTACCCAAATGCGGCCTCAGGCATTGGATGCTCTGCGAGAGCCTTTTGAGACTGGAGTTGTACATTTGTCACGTTCTGACTGGCAGGTAGATTTTCCGTGTGAGTTTCTCTTGGTTGCAGCGTGTAATCCGTGTCGCTGCGGGTATCTACTTGAGCCAGGCCATTATTGTCACTGTGATGACGCTTCGATACGACGATATTTTACTCGGATCAGTGGACCACTATATGATCGTTTTGATTTAGTTGTGCCGCTAATGCGCGTGACAGCAGATGATTTAATGGCACCTATAGATGTCGTTGGAGAGGAAGAGTCAACTAAGTTTGAGCAGTTGCGCCTAGATGTCGAGCAAGCTTGGGAAATTCAAAAAGATCGAGCAAAGAAATGGCTGATTAGTCCTTTTTTGAATGGTCGTGTGATCGTATCAGATGTGGCTGAAGTATTTAGAATTGATCAAAGTAATATGGCATATGCGGCGAAATTGGTTGATCTGGCTTTGCTATCAGCAAGGGTCTTTTTTTCAATACTGCGTGTAGCACGGACTATAGCGGATCTTGACGCGAGAGATATCCTGTCGCGCGATGATATTGCTGAATCATTTCAGTATCATCAACCGCTTCCTTTCGATGAAAAAACTGAAGGAAAGAAGAGTTCATGATTAGTAAATAAGTGATTAGTAAATAATCAGAATGAGAGAGCTTTTGAGGTCGACGCAAAGTTGATACAAAAAAGAATGTTATGCAAAAGAACACTCTTTTTGTAGTCGGGTTGTCGAACTGATCGACGAAAGAGATATCACGTTATTTGTGTGAAAGCGAGGGGGAGAACATACATGTCAGAGGGATGAAATACTGAGATTAATGTGTATGTACCGGAAGTTTATGTGCTGGTGGAGGTCGGTCTGCTCTAAGATGCACGGAGCCGTTCACTGTGCATTTCTGTAGCAAATTAATTGGAGGAGGTGTATGAGTGAAAACAAACACTATTAATGGGATCGATCGATTGGCTGTAGCATGTGCTTTTTCCGAGGCATGCATTAAGTCCAAAGTGGAGCACTCGACACGTGTGAAGATCATTCAGAAAGCGGGGGGATTGTCCGGTATTGAGTTTTATCTTGCATCTACAGAGCAAAGTGTCGTGCTTTATAAATCATTTTTAACTCACTACAATACCTTTGATCATCGAGATAAAGCAGATATACAAGTAACGACTATCGTAGATCATGATTATCCTGTTCTATTAAAGGAAATTAGCCGTCCTCCGGCAATTCTTTTTTGGAAAGGCAAATCTCTTATGCCACTTTCCGGTCCATGTGTGATCGCTGTAGTAGGTTCAAGACATCCCTCAGTGTACGGGCTGGAAGTGACGCGCCATTTTGTGTCCGGTATAGCGAGGCTTGGTATTCCGATCGTATCCGGCGGAGCTCGCGGAATTGACGGTGAAACGCATCGAACGGCACTTCGCGAAGACGGGTTGACATTTTGCGTACTTGGTTGCGGTGTGGATGTGGTTTATCCTGCGGAACATCGCAGACTCTTTGATCAAATCACGGAAAAGGGTGCGCTTATTTCTGAATATCTTCCGGGAAAAAAGCCGTTGCGTCATTTTTTTCCCGCGCGCAACCGAATTATTTCCGGGCTTTGTCACACAATTCTTGTGACGGAAGCATCAAAAGCAAGCGGAACACTAATCACAGCCGGATTTGCTGCAGACCAAGGACGTGATGTGTGCGCAGTTCCTGGGTCAATCATCTCGGGCTCAAGTCATAGTTGCCATCAACTAATTCGTGAAGGTGCGATTCTTGTTGAGACATTGCATGATATTCCCGCTTTGTCAGAAGCAAATACGATTACGTCATTAGCTGCTGTTAATCAGTTTCAGTCAAATCCTCAGCAGAGCCGAAATAAAGAGAATTCATCCGTGATGTCCGATAGTGTAGTGTGTATCTATACATTGAATAAAGAAAAACATAAAGGTAATTTGCCTGAGGATTCTGCGGGATCGCTAAAGTACATTACTGCGCAAAATACGACACAAACGGGCGGATTGGAGCCAGAAGAAGATACGCAAATATGCGAGATGGCTCAAACGCTGCCAATATTAGTTGAGCGTAAGGCTGCTCAATCAGCAGAGAGGTCGAGTAAATGTAAAACAACACAAACTTCTATGACTTCTAAGGAACATAAGATAGGGCAAGAGAAAGATATTTCTGATCCACGCGAAATGGAACAATTGTCGAAGTCTTTGAAAAAATGTGAAGATGCGCGCAAGAAGGGTATAGCGAAAACGCGCTCAGCGGACGCTCAAAAATTGTTAGAAATCCTTGATGCGGCGCCAAGAAGTCTTAGCCTTCTGACTGAAAAGTGCCAATTCAGCGCACGAAAAACTGCGCTGATATTGTCAGAACTACAATGTGAAGGTGTCGTTAAGCTTCATCGAGGACTTTATCAACGGGTCCATTTTAAAGAAAATGAATGTCATTTTTCATAGAAAGATTTCAGGTTTTACGTGTCATGTCATCATTTATAAATGATAGCAATTCAACTTTTTTTGACAGATTAGGAAAACTTCTGTATATAATATTTTGAATTTGGACTCGTTGTTATGTCCTAAGGAGTTAATAGAATTGCATGTCAAAAACACTGATTATTGTTG
>JAAZJV010000139.1 GCA_012800135.1 Clostridiaceae bacterium
ACGTCAGCGTGCTTACTCATCCATTCCGCTGAACGGAGTACGCCAGATCATCGGCTGGGGACAATGGATCTTGCTCGCCATTCTCCCCGCTCGCCTTGGAGCTATGGCCTTCCTAGGAACAGCACCAAAGGGTTGGATGGCGGCTATTCCTGGAGCTTTGCTTTTAGGAACCGGTTTATATATTTACTTTCGGCGTCGAGAGGAAGATATGCTTCTTATTCAGTATCAGCATCTTTTAGGTTATCTCAACACACGACTTTCTGCGGGAATTCCGCTTGAAAAGGCTCTCGCCTCTGCGGTCAATCCGGTCACCGATCAAATAGGACACCGCAATGCCGTCGCTCGCGCATTGAAGCGTCTTACCAACAATCTCCAAGCGCAGATGGCCTTGCGACCGGCTTTGGCAGCCTTTGTGCGTGATGTCAATCTCCCGAACTGCCAGCGTGATTTTACGATTCTTTCTCTTCTTTCAAATCTTGGAGGAAAAATAGACGTTTATATAAGACAAACACATCACGATTTAACGGCACAGATTAATGCCAAAATTGAGGTCGCGCACGAACGCCGAGGCAACACGAGTGAAGCTGTCATATTATCCCTTATTCCCTTTGCAATGGCACAATTTGTTAATAACACTTCCGGTACATATAGCAGCGAGCTCTCTCCGGAAATGATTGCACTCCCCATGGCTGTGCTCTATATCATGGCGATAGTCGCTATTTTTATACTACTTGCAGCTCTTGCACCGAGAAAAGTTGTTATAAAAAAACCTCCTAAGAAAAAGCAGAGGAAAAGAAAACCATTGCCTGACACGATGACTCCTGTGGCACGCGTCCTTTCCAAAATATATCTAGACATCCTTCCAGGACAGCTTGGTCTATCACTGGCATCGGCAGTTTGTCTTCCGACAGATGATAACGATGCTGCGTGGGCGCGATATATGAATCAGAAAGTGCGTGATCTTGCTATAGGCGCTGCGATGGCTATTGTTATTGCTTTTACGAGTCGACCACATCCGATGATCGTTCTATTGATCGTTCTCATCGTCCCCCTTTTCCGTGACCTCTCGATTGCTTCAACCACCGGCAAGCGAAGAGAAGGATACCGTTTTTACTATCCATCCGTGATCAATACCCTCTATATCTTGCTTGAAAGCGGACTTACGCTTGATCGCGCATTGCGCATCGTCGCGCAGGTCGCTCCTCCTCAAACAAGCACACATGAGCAAAATCCTGTCGCGTCCGACCTTAAGCAGGCTGCGCTTCGACTTGATGCCGGTTTTAACAGCGCAATGGCCGTTCAGCACCTCGCAGAACGCTGCCCGCTTCCGGAAATCCAAGCGGCACTCCATCTCATGGCTCGTTACGAACGTGAAGGTGGACGAGAGATCCTGGATCTCATTCACATGCAGGCGGAGCGCGGTCGACAACTCTACCGCGATGCCATCAGAGGACGCGCTGAACAACGCTCTCTTTTGCTGACCCTGCCAATGGCGATAGATCTTATGGTTGTCATGGCAACCGTTGTCCTCCCCGCAATTCTTAGCATGCGCTCATTTAGCTGAACGTACGTTATTAATTTGGAAAATCGATTAGCTGATTTCGTCAAATTGTCTCCTATTGACACCTCAGAGCAGGTAATTGTTCAAAAAACACGCTGCTTCATCGACATACTTGTATCAGTGAATCACTTAGGAAAACGAAAAAAGCACTCATTTTCATCGAAAGAAATAGAAAAAAATGGCAAGCGAAACACTATTGAATCAATGGTCATGAAAATTCACCCAAGTGAACATGACGAGAAGAAGAATGGAATGGAAACATGCCTAAGAGGCTCTATTGCCTCGTAGGACATGAGCATTTAGGAGGTATGACTATGAATAAAAAAAGGATTGAACAAAAGAAAAAGCGTGTGTTGCTTGATGGATTCGGCACGATTGAGGTTGTCATCATTATCGCTGTATTGATCACCATTGCGCTACTGTTTCGTGAGAACATCATTGCCTTTGCGCGATCATTGATCGATAAAGTTTTTAAGCCGTCTATTATCAGTGAACTTTAACCGTCATGAGAAATATTGAACTTCACAAGACGAATATAGCCGGCGTCTGGCGCCTTTCTACTACCGGATGCCGGCTGACGCCTTCTTTGGATGTAATTCAAGATACTGGGGCAATACGCGGAAGTTGGCAATTTCTTCATACGGTGTGGTGGGGGATTCTACCCTCAGGTGAAATTATCTTCGCACCAAAAATGTCAAGATGTCGCTCTTTACGCCAAATCTGTGAAGAAAGAAAAGAACAC
>JAAZJV010000014.1 GCA_012800135.1 Clostridiaceae bacterium
AATATCGGAATATTTCAAAATGGTGACAAAAAATGTAAAAAGCCTTGATGAATGTTTTAGACACACGTCGATACGTCCGATACTATTTGGACATGATTCTTGAAAACGTTTCAAGAGCAGTGTAGATCTCTTCCTCCGTATTTGTCGCGCCAAAAGAGAAGCGGATGGTGCCTTTTGGGAAGGTGCCGAGACTTTTGTGGGCTAGCGGTGCGCAGTGAAGGCCGACGCGTGTCTTTATGGCGCCTTGTCTTTCCAGTTCGTAGGCGATTAGACTGTTGTCCTTCTCAGGGACGTTGACGGAGACAACGGCAGTACGGCCTTCAACACTTGGCATCCCGATGGGCACAACGCCGGGGATCTCTTTTAGACCTTCTAAGAACAGTGACGTGAATGCCATTTCACGGCGATGCAAGTCGTCGATGCCTTCTTTTTCCAGATAAAGCAATGCCGCTCGAAGCCCGATAATGCCGGGAATATTGGGCGTTCCACTTTCAAATTTATCGGGCATAAACTCGGGTTGTTCATATTGGTTGGACTGGCTTCCCGTGCCGCCCAGAATGAGCGGCTCCATTTCGGACGAAAGCGCTCGTGTCGCGATAAAGCCGCCGATGCCCTGTGGTCCAAGCAGTCCCTTATGGCCTGTAAACGCGAGAAAATCGACGTTCATCGCTACCATATCGATCGGCACGCTGCCCGCTGATTGTGCAGTGTCCAGCGCGAAGCAAATACCGCGGTCATGGCAAATCTGTCCGATTTCGGCGGCCGGCAAAAGGGTGCCGGTTACGTTGGAAACATGAAGCATAACGACAGCTCTTGTCTCGGGAAGAATTGCTTTTTTGACATCGTCAGGTGCTACTTCGCCGCGCAGATTGGCAGGAACGACGCTAAACCTAATATCACGCAATCTGGCAAGCTGCGTTACCGGGCGCATCACGGCGTTATGTTCCATGCCGGAGACGATGACATGGTCTCCCGGATGAAGGAAGCCGTACAAAAACATGTTGATCGAATATGTGACGCTTGGTGTAAAAACGACTTGTCGCGGATCGTTAAATCCAAACAAGGTCGCCAACCGATATCGTGTGTCGGCGATTTCCGCCTCAACGGCAAATGCCTCTTCGTAATTCCCGCGTCCAATATTGACGCCGTGTTCTTCTAAAGTAGTTTTGATCGCATCGCCTACGCCGGGCGCTTTTGGAAAAGAGGTACTCGAATGGTCAAGATAAATCATGGTTTTCTCCGATAGTTGGTCATATGTTGTTAGAAGCAAATGTAAAGATTCCTCGTGTTCGCTGTGTTCGCTCTTTTTCTATATTCTGCACGCATTCCATATATTTTATTTTAAGCTGCACGCATTCCATACATTTTAAGGCTATTTTGCCTTGTTTGTCTTGCAACAATCGATTTACTCCAAAAGATCGTCAAGCCAGAGCCGAGATGAGGCGTCAGACGGCATGTACCACGTACTGATAGGAGCAATCTGCCACGGGAAGCAAGCGACGCCGTCGGGTGAGGCCTTGCGCTTGAATTGACTATTGAAAAAGCGTCGAATAAAAGAGGACAGCCAGTGTTTTAGTTCTTCTTGCGTATACGAGTCACGAAAAACATGTTCTGCCAAAACCAAGATTTCGGACGGCTTTTCATTTAAGAAAACGAAATGCCAGAGGTAGAAGTCTACGAGCTCATAAGGACCGACGGAATCCTCCGTGATTTGACGGAGCGTATTGTCTGCATGAGGAGGAAGAAGTTCCGGCGACACGGGGCGCGCGAGGATTTCGCGCAATGCCGCCGCCATCGCGCGGGCTTTCTCCTGCGCCATTTTTGGGAAAAGAGAGCCATCATCTAGCATATCTGCCGCTTCTTCCGTCATCAGGCGAATCACAGTTTTGGAAAGAGACGCGTTGACGGCGTACATCGACATTTGGTCGCCGTTATACGTGCACCATCCGAGCGCCATTTCCGAAAGGTCGCCCGTGCCGACGACGAGCCCCTTCTCCATGTTGGAAAGATCCATGAGGATTTGCGTCCGCTCTCTTGCCTGCGCGTTCTCATATGTCAAATCGTGCGTCACACCGTCGTGTCCGATAGCCTCAAGGTGAGAGGTTGTTTCTTGATGAATCGGTATTTCCCGAAAATCGACGCCTGCCGACTCGCCAAGCGTGCGGGCAAGCTTTATGGACGTTTGAGAAGTTCCCGGTCCGGGCATGGAACATGCTAAGACAAACGAGGGTTCACGCCGGAGAAAATCTGCCGCTTTGAGACACACAAGAAAAGCAATGGCAGAATCGAGTCCGCCGGAAAGACCTAGCACCGGGCGAACACCGACCGTTTTAAGCCTCGTTGCGAGCGCATGCGCCTGAATCGTCAATGTTTCTGTAAAAAGCGTCCGACGACTGATGCCGGGCGCCTCAATGAGAGGAAAGCGGGAACGTTGCAGGGCGTTTTTACTCACTTTGAGGGAATAATTACTTTGGAAGATTGTCGATGCACGGTAAGCTGCAAGATTGTCTTGCGCAAAAAAGGAGTTCTCTAAATTGTCATCAAGGTCGTTGTCATCGACGGTCGATAGGATATCGATCTTGTCGGAAGAAAAGAGAGCATCAACACCAGTCGAGAGATCGTCGTTCGTGCCGGACGAGCGGATAGTACCGAAGCCAGAAGAGAGGTCGTCGTCCATGTCGGACGAGCGGATAGTACCAAAGCCAGAAGAGAGGTCGTCGTCCATGTCGGACGAGCGGATAGTACCGAAGCTAGAAAAGAGGTCGTCGTCCATGTCGGACGAGCGGATAGTACCGAAGCTAGAAAAGAGGTCGTCGCCCATGTCGGATGAGAGGACAGTACTTGCCTCAGTCGAAAGAACATCATCTACATCAAATGTTGCGTATGTGATACCCGTTGTAAAGGGGTCGCTTTCTGCGAGGATGCGCTGTCCTGCAAGAATAAGTCGGCGTCCGGCGAAGACACCTTCGCCGACCGACTCGCCTAGACCGGCGCCTGCGTAGATTACGAGGGCTTCTTTATCGTTGGCAAATTGCGCTAAAGCCTGACGTCCGGCCGATGCGGCACCTGTCCATTCAGGTTGCGTGTCGGGGAGTAAAAAAAGCGGAAGCGTTCGGCCAAGATGCGCTAATATAAGGTTTTTTGCGGGAATCGGGAGGGGATAATCGATGAGTAGAGGTGCCGATTTCTCTGAGATAGAAAACGGGATCCCTCGAATGTCGAGTTCCTCTTCTCCTTTAACAAAAGATTTCGCTGACCGAGTATCGTCTTCCATCGGCTTGCGCAAACAGCGTTCCAAGTCGGTATCAATATCATCAAGGCTTAATCCGCGTTGTAACACATCACCGTAATAGGGCGTGTTGAGATCTTTTTTGAAATCAGACGAATAATATTCTCGTTCCCGTTCGCGCCGTTCCTGTTCGGAGTCGTCCAATGACAGGGGAATCTCCATTTCAAAACTTTTCCTGAAAGACAACATCGACGAATAAGAGACATTGAGTTCAGCGATGAGTGCCTGAACACTATCCGGGTGAACGCGCGAAGGGTCTGTGAAGACGGAACGTTCCGCGTGGCCTGACGGAAGAAGCGGAATCACACGCCAAATACGTCCGCCATAGAGCCAGACGGCCGTTTTCACCAGATGTGACCCAATAACAAGCGGCAACGTCAGTACCGTGAGCATCGAGCTTTTGTTAGTAGAGTGCGCCAACCGGACAAGATGGTGCCGGCAACTCTCTAGAAGTGTTTTTTGCAAGAAAAGCATGCCGCACGTTGAGCCCGTGAGCGCCAAATCAGAAAAAAGCAAAAGATCGCAGCCTAACTTCTCGGCCTCTGTCATCTGATCCCGGATGGCGGAAGCATTGCTTTGCACGTCTCCGAGTTTTATTTCAGGGACAGCTGCGCCAATCGTTATTCTTCGATTTAAGTCTTTCCCAAGTGGATGTATTTCTTCTTCAAAGCTCGGCGAATACGAGGCATCAACCGGCTTGGGTGCCGGGGTTCTTACCATGACCTGATCGGTCGAAGAAAAAAATGCGCAGGTCATATCGATCACTCCTCTTTTGCTTGAAAGGCGTTAAAAGGGTTCCGTTTCCTTCATCAAATCTTCAAGTTCATCGCCTTCCAAGAAAGGCGCTACTTCGCGGCGGATGGCGAGGTTGTAGTCGTTGAGCCAGATCTTTTCTTCACATGTGAGCATCTCCGGGAGGATAGAGGCTCGATCAAACGGGATGTAGGTGAGCGGCTGAAAGCGCAGGAACTGATCGCCTGCCTCGTTGATGTTCTCGTGTTCTTCGATCAATTCCGGTATGCCGTCACGCGTTTCAATCGATTGATTGGCCTTCAACACGACATAGTCGTTTTCAAGGCGGATGCCATGTTTACCTTCGCGGTAAACACCGGGTTCAATCGTGATGACATTGTGCTCGCGGAAACGATAGAGAGAGGATGGGCTGTTACTTAATCCTTGCGGGCCTTCGTGCACACCTGTCAGATATCCGAAACCATGACCCGTTCCACATTTGTAGTCCAGATTGTGGCGCCACATGACGGAACGCGCGACGGCATCGAGAGCGATGCCGCACGTATATTTGAGGAAAGGCAGTGACGCAAGAGCGATATGTGATTTCAGCGTCAGTGTAAAGTCGCGCTTTTCCTCTTCGGTCAGCGGCCCGAGGGCAACGGTGCGCGTGACGTCTGTTGTGCCGCCCAATGATTGTGCTCCGCAGTCCACCAAGTAGAAGCTTTTTGCTTGAAGCGGGCTTCGTTTCGTTTTCGTCGCCTGATAATGCATCATGGCAGCGTTCGGCCCGTATGCGGAAATGGTCGCAAAACTTTCATTGATAAAACCTTCCGTCTCGGCGCGGAGGGAGTGCAATTTTTCTGCGACGTCGTATTCATCCATGCCGAGCGCGACAGCCTTTTTTCTCACAAAATAGAGGAACCTTGTGATGACGACGCTCTCGCGCACGCCAGCAGCAAACTGATGGCGCAGTTCGGTATCGTTCAGCTCCGCTTTTGCAAGGTAGGGTATGTCCTCTTTCTCGATGACGCGGACATGCGCGGGGAGCGCCTGGAACAGCGAGCGGCTGACGCGCTTGGGGTTGAGCTCAATGGCTCCCTCCGGAAGCTCGCTAAGCGCTTGGGCAACAGTGTCATAAGGACGCAAGGTTATCTTCTGTCCTTTGAAATAGGCGCCGATCTCATCGGTTACTTTGTCAAGATCAATAAAAAGGAAGGCTTCGTCGCGTGTAATGAGCGCAAAGGCAAGCGACAACATGCTTGACGGAATGTCCCTTCCTCTGAAATTCATCAGCCACGCGACATCATCCAGTCCCACATATAATGCGTAATCGGCGCCATCTTTTACCAGTTGCTCGCGAACATCGTCGATTTTTGTCATCGCGGTGCGTCCGGTGTACTCGATCGGATGTAGGAACAGCGCGCCTTTTGGAAGACCGGGGCGATCGTCCCAAATATCGCCGACTAGATCGAGATCAGTCACAAGCGACATGCCCTTCTTCTCAAGGCGCTTCTCAAGATTTTTTGTTCTCGATTCGGAAAAAACGCTGCCGTCTACGGAAATACGCGACCCTTCGGGAAGTGATTCAAGCATCCAGTCTTCCGGTCCGAGCACACCGCTTTTGCCGAGCTTCATAAGAGAAAACGGTGTGTTTTCAATTTCCTTGGCCGCTTGGATGTAATATCGGCCGTCAGCCCAGACCAGAGCCTCATCCTGTGTGACGATGGCCGTGCCTGCCGATCCCGTAAATCCGGAAAGCCAAGCTCTCGTTTGATACCGAGGCGCAACATACTCCGAATTATGCGGATCCGACGTGATGACGTAGCAGCAGTCGATTGAAAGATCACGCATCAGCGTGCGAAGACGGTTAACTTTCTCTGTTTCTGTCATAAAATGATTACCTTTGTCTCAATTATTAATTGTCTTATATTTATCGTTTCAAAAGATGGTTTTCGCCGACGTTTGTATCTTGATTCTGTTGATCATTGTAACACGGCGACTTTTATACAGCATTGTGTTGATCGCTTACACGTACGCATACTCTTATTTGTAATATAATGTACAAAATATCTTGTGTTTTATGTTATTGAAGTGTGATATTTGTCTGCTGAAAATAAGAAAGAACATATCGCTTAAATGAGGGGAACAGATCACAGGATATTGAAAAACAGGGGGGCTTTTTATGAAGACGCTTTTTCAAAATGCTAAGGTTGTAGACGGTTCAGGAGCGCCAGCTTTTTTGGCCGATGTGCTGGTAGAAAACGATCGCATCGTAGGGATCCATCGTCTGTCTGAATCGCGCGCCTTTCAAGAAGAAAAGAAAGTGACCTGCGAGTCACAAAAAGAATCAGCAGAGCAAACGAAAGACAACGCTTGCAGATACTCTGATGACAACGACATAAAGTGCGTTGATGTCACAGGAAAGGTGCTTGCGCCGGGGTTTATCGACGCTCACTCGCATAACGACTGGTTTTGTCTCAGGCGCGACGGTAAAGAGCGGTTTTTTGACACCTTTATAAAACAGGGGATTACCTGCATGGTGACGGGGAACTGCGGGTTTTCGGCGACAGGTTTTCCGGAGGATTCTCCTTTCCTTGACGATCTCGGAGGAGAACTGTTCCACCTCGATCCAGCCGATCGTTTCGGGTCATGCGGGGAATGGCTGGACGCTATAGATCAGAACTGTCCGGTTAACACGACGACGCTTCTGGGGCACGGGACGGCGCGACTTGCGGCGGCAGGACTTCAAAAGATCGAGCTATCGCCTGAAGAAGAAGAAAGCATGTTGCAGACATTAGAAAAGGGGCTCCAGGAAGGCGCCGCGGGAATATCGCTTGGCTTGATGTATCTCCCAGGCATATCCGCGTCGATGGGAGAGCTTGAAAAGGTGGCCGCGCTTTGCGCGAAGTACGACAGAATTCTCACGGTGCACCCGCGCGCCGAGTCATCGCGATCGATGAGCTACAGCCTTCTGGGGCGCAGCCATCTTTTGCGCGCTATGGATGAGCTCGATTATCTGACGCGCGCGACGGGGTGTCAGCTTGAGTTCAGCCACCTCATTTTCGTCGGTCGGTCAACATGGAGAGACGTTGATGAAGCGCTTGAGATTCTGGAGAACTTGGAGCGTGACGGCTACAAGGTCGGCTTTGACATGTACCCGAAAAACTACGGCATGTCGGTGATCACGGTCGTTCTTCCTGATTGGTATCAGCAGCTTGATGTTGAAGCTCGAAAATCACCGTGGGTACAATTCAAGCTCCGAATCCTCATTGCGATCACCAAACGCCTGCTCGGTTTTGGTTTCGAAGACATCAAGTTGGCCTATGCCGGAGAAAAACATCCGGAATATAATGGGCGATTTATCAGCGAAATTGCGGAAACGGAGGGGCGGAAAGCGGTTGATGTGTATCTTAATATTTGCGAGGACAGTGATTTCAAAGCGCGTGTTTTGATGGGATCGTACCAAAACAAAGAGATCGTCGATCGCCTGATGGTTCATCCGCAGTCCATCTATATGACGGATGCCTGGTACGAAGAAAAAGGCGTACAGTACGACTCTATTTACGATGCGTTTCCGATGCTCCTTCGCTTTGCTCGAGAAAAACAGATTCCGATCGAAGACACCATACACCGCATGACGGGGAAAACGACCGACCGCTTCCGGATACCGGAGCGCGGTTTCATCCGAGAGGGCTACTTTGCCGACCTTGTGATCCTCGATCCGGACATTGTCTCGGAAGGGGCGGAAACAGAAGATCCGCCCGTAGGCATTGAGCAAGTGTACATCAACGGCGTGAAAGCTTATGGCTCATATGAGGGACTCTTGCCCGAACGCAATACGGCCGGCCGCGCGATTCGGATTGGCTGACGATGCTGAAACATGTCGCTTGCGACGATCATGATTGAAACGCACCTTTAACGAGATGTGTCTTTAACGCCGTGTCGCAAAAGTCGCTTAGGAGAGCCGTTTAACCGCTGAGTGTTTCAGCTGTCTTGAAGGCGAGGGGGGTACTCCGCGAAGCGCATCCTATCCGTCGATTGCTTCTGCCGTCTATATGGCGAGGGGGGTACTCCGCGAAGCGCATCCTAACCGTCGATTGTTATGGCGAGCGCGCATTCCGCGAAGTGCATCCTAACCGTCGATTGCTTCTGCCGCCTTGATCGCAAGGGCGCACTCCATGCGCTTGCGAAAAAGCTCGCACCCTTGCTTATCGACACCGAAAAGATCGCCGGTCGTATGAAACGCGTTGGCGGCGCACCCTCCCGAGCAATAAAGCTGCGCCCAACAGTCGCGGCAAGCTTTTCTCGACAAAAGATTGAGGTGACGGTAGGTGTCCTGAAGCGCATTATTTGTAATGCCGTCCCAAAGATTACCCATGAGAAAGGCGGGATTATCTACCAGCTGATGGCATGGGTAAAGATCGCCCGTCGGTGTAACCGCTAAATATTCTGTCCCTGAGCCGCAGCCCGCGATCCGCTTGTAAATACAGGGGCCGTGCTCAAGGTCGATCATATAGTGATAGAAAGTAAACGGCCGCCCCTCTTTTCGGCGCTGAATCATCAGGCGTGCGAGCTCTTCATACTGTTGTTTTATGAAAGCAATATCGCCCGACGTGAGGGCATACGGCATACCGGGAGGCGACACGACAGGCTCCATGCTGATTTGTGTAAAACCGAGATCCAGAAGATGCAATATATCGTTTAGAAAATCGGCGTTGGCGTGTGTGAAGGTGCCGCGCATGTAGTGTGTTCCTTGTGTGCGCCGGCGAACTAATTCTTGAAATTTCGGTACGACGGTATCGTAGCTGCCTCTTCCCTGTCGGTCGACGCGGAAGCGATCGTGAGTCGTTTTTCGTCCGTCTAGGCTCAACACGACGTTATCCATCTCGCGATTTGTAAAATCAATGACGTCGTCGTCAATGAGGATGCCGTTCGTCGTGAGCGTGAAGCGAAAACGTTTGCCTGTCTTGTTTTCCAGCGATCTGGCATAAGCGACGGTCTCTTTAACCATCGGCCAGTTAAGCAATGGTTCGCCGCCGAAAAAATCGACTTCAAGGTAATGCCGATCTGCCGAATGCTCAACGAGGAAGTCAATAGCGCGTTTTCCTGTTTCAAGCGGCATGAGCGCCTGCGCGCCCTTATATTTCCCCTGACCTGCAAAACAATAACTGCACGCTAAATTACAGGCATGCGCGACGTTAAGGCAGAGCGCCTTGACGGCACCATCCGCTTTTCTAAAAGCGCAGTTGTCGAGATTGTCTGACAAGACGCGATCTTCCTCGTAGTCACAAATAGGGCTATCGCACATTTCCGGTGTATTATCCGCGTTGCACGTTCCCGCTGACATGCAGCTTTCGAGGTATTCCTTCCAGATTTTCCTGTCCTCGTGGTCACAAGAGGAACTCTCGGAGAAATCCGTTTGAGTATCGCTGTGCTTGTTGTCACTCTCAAAGCCTTCAAATGTCGGAAGATTTCGATGTTGACTCAAAACACGCCATTTTTCGAAAGGGTCTTTTTCCGAGAAAAGCTTATTGTCGTAAGTCAGTGCCAAAAGAACGTTCATCGCATCTTCGACGTCCTCTTTTGTATATTGAGGCGACAGCATGTCGATAAGCTCTTGACGCAGATTGTCGACGCTGTCGTTATTAAGTTCCACGAATGAATTTTCGGAGGACTCAGAGGACGAATTGCCTGAGAGCAAGGGGGAAGAATCATCGGAAAGTACAGCCAAAGCGACATCTCGCGGGACATCTTTTAGGCGTTCTATGATGGCGTAGACGAGGTCGTCGACGATGTGAACGCTTCCGCTATAGATGTCGAGTACGAAGTTATACCCTAAGAGTTGAAAAGTGTGAATCAAAGCAGGTCAAAGACTATATCCGACGTCTCTTTCCTACCGTAGTTGAGCGCATCGGAATTGAGATGTACGAACGCCGACAGACGCAGCGGTCGCATTCAAAAGATGCTACAGAAGCTGCGTCGGACAAAGGCGCGTAAAATCCCGGTTTACTTTTCGCAGGCCTGATTGACGACGCCGCTCGATGTTTTGCAGGCGGATTGGCAGGAAGTTTGGCATTCGCCGCAGCCATCATGCTGTGTATCGTCGATTAGGTCACGTGTTTTCAAAGTAACAATACGAGGAGTCGTTTTCATAAAAACCACCTTTCTATACTTGCTTTAGCAGTATAGCATGCTTAAAGAAAGATGCGTATAGTGAGAGAAACAAGTGAAATATTTCGGATTGTGTTATACAGCGGAAAGTGCGAATACAGCATGGACCGAGCACAGTAAGAAGAGAGTGAATCGTTATGATTTCAATTGAACCATTCACGGAAGATAAAATTGACGATGTGATGACTTTTGAAAGGCGTATAAGAAAGCAAGAGACGGATACGTACTTATGGGATGCCGGTGAGGATTATAGGAAAGCATTGCACAACAGTTTTCATGATCCGCGTTTTGTGAACGCGGTCTCTCTTTTAGCGTATAGAAAAGGAAAGGTCATCGGTAGAATCGATGCCTCCATTATTAGCAGCAAAAGCGATGCCGCCTGCAGTTCCGCTTATTTGGATTGGATTTGCGTTCTAAAAAGCGAACGACATAACAATGTGGCGCAAATGATGCTTGAAGAATTGAGAAAGATTCTTAAACATAAAAAGGTAGAAGTGCTGATTGCGTTGATGGCCAGTAACGAAGAAGCACAAAAGTTCTATCGTTCCATTAGAAATGCATCCATTCAGGACGGAGCGATATGGATTAACACGAATTGATAATCACAACAAGAGCGCTCGGAAAGGGAGCAAGCGTGAATCAGCCCTTCTTATTGATATGTGCAGATTTTGCAACAATGCGACAAGGCACAAGTTTCTTTTTCAGTCGATAAGAAGGACTCAACTCGAAGCGGCTCAGTAAACTAACGGAACTAAAACTGACGCTAAAAAAGGGGGAAGGACTGCGCAAGGCAGCCCTTCCCCCATGCTTTCGGTGATCAACCGAGTTTTGCAAATTCTTCGTCGACTTTTGCCAAGAGCTCCGGAGTCAGCACTTTCGGAACGAATTTTGCCGCTTCGGTCAGCGTCATCTTCATCGCGAGCTTGATGCCGGGTGTCTTCAGAATGCCGGGTTGCAGCTTTTCTGCGATTTCAGATAATTCAGGCGTATTGACGATTTCCTCAATCTTTGTTGTCTCAGCAGAATACTTTGCCATATTAATACTTCCTTTCTGTTTATCGTGAGTTCATGGTTTTACATAAACATCTCATATTCTTCGACTTTGTTTGCTATATCGAACGTGTCCCGGACATCATCCTCGTTCGCTATATCGATGGCGTGCCGGACACATCCTCAGGCAAAAACACGTTCAATCCGATTATCGCCGTCGCACAGCGAAAACATCTCGAAAAGGCTCCTCGGACAACAGCCTCATTTTCCTGAAATCAGGACGTTGTCAAAGGCTGCCCATGGGAGGACACTGCCGCCGTCTTTTACGATGTCGGAGGACAGCGCTTTTATATTCAGGAGTAGATCGGCCAAGTTGCCGTTGATCATGGTTTCGTTCAGAGCGTGGGCAATTTTGCCGTTTTCAATGAGAAAAGCATTCTTTGCGACTGCGGAGAAGTCGCCGTTTGTGGCAGGCTGACCGCCCGACACGCGACCGATGAGGATGCCGCGATCAATCGACGAGATGATTGATTCTATTGTATTGTCTCCGCCTTGGACGACAAGGCTCGTTGATTGGTTCGGCGCGCGTGACAGCCCTGTTTTGCGGGAGGCATAATCTGAAAGGCAGAATTGCTTCAAGATGCCGTTTTCGATGAAAGTGAAATCCTCAGAAAGATAACCTTCAGCTGAAAAGCGTTCGCCTGCGACGATGTCGGGATGCGAGGGGGCAATCCGGACGTTGAGCACCGGAGATGCGACGGCCTCCCCCAGCTTGTCTTTCCAGATGCTTGTTTTCTCGATAAGAACACTGTCCGAGGCGAACGTGCCGATGACCGTGCTCAAAAAGTCGCCGAAACAATCCGGCACCATGAGGACGGCGCCTTCAAAAGCGCCATCCATCGGCTGTGTTTCGATTTGTTCCGATACCATGGCCAAGTCGGCCT
>JAAZJV010000140.1 GCA_012800135.1 Clostridiaceae bacterium
CCTGTTGATCCATCTTCAGAGGTGAATATTCTTGACGCCGGCGCCCAGAGGCTCCACGGGGTTTTCTGCGATAAGAATGCTTATCGGGAAGTAATTTTAGTTTCCATGTCGTCTTTTCAATTAAGGGGTCAAAAAAGCGCAGAAAGTTGGGAAGCAGGAAAAGAACCATACCCAGCGACGTCAGTGCGCCGCGTCCAAGCACGCGTCCAATTTCACTTACTACGGCAAGGCTTGATGAAAAGTAAAGTACATAGCAAACACTGGCAAGAATCAGCGCCGGCGGAATAATAGAACCTGCTACCGTCTCGATCGTTCGCATGGCTGCATCCTTTCGGTTAAGTACTAAACGATGGTCGAGGTAGTGTTGTGTCATCAAGATGGCGTAGTCAACCGTCGCTCCGAGCTGCACCGTGCTGATGACAAGGAACCCGATAAAGTTCAGCGGAATACCGGTAAGATACGGTATCGCCAAATTGATCCAAATTGAAAGCTCAATTGTGAGAACTAATATCATGGGAATCGCAAGTGACCGGAATGTAAACAAAATGACGAGCGCAATCGCCAGAATCGCCAAGCCGTCCACAATTAAAATATCTTTGTTGATCGTAGAGCGCATATCAAGTAAAACCATATTGGCGCCCGTAAGGTGGGTGTCCCCGTCAGGATAAGCTTCATCGACGATCACACGGATTTTCTCCGCTGTCTCGAACGTCTCCGGCGCTTCATCCGGGGAATCAGCAATCAAAATGATCCTGCTGTAGTGCTCGGAGAGTAAAGGCGACATTAGGCGCTCCGGCAATATTTCATTTGGAATGCCGCGACCGACGGCCGTCACATAGCCAATGGCAGACTTGATTTCCGGAACATCAATAAGCTCATCCACCAGCCGTCCTTCGCGAGCCCAGTCCCCGCGCGGAACAAGAAGCGCCATAGGGACGTTGTTGCCAAATCGCTCTTCAAGCAACAGAGCGTCACGCTCCTGACGAGAATTTTCCGGATACGTTCGCGCTCCATATAACAGACGGTTCGAGCGCTGCGCGAGGAACGCCGGCGCAATCACGATAGCAGCTGCGATCATAATGGGAATGCCGAACTTGATGATCCATCGGCTCGGCTTCTTAAACGAAGGCATGAAAGAGCGATGTGTCGTTTTATCGATCAGTTTATACGTCAAAGTAGTAAGCGCGGGGAGCAGCATAAACGAACTCAACAGGCTGAAAAATACTCCTTTTGCAAGTACAAGCCCAAGATCGAACCCAATGCCGAAGCGCATGAACACGAGCGCGAGAAAGCCGAAGATGGTTGTCAAAGCAGAAGCAAGAACCGGTGCCACGCTCTTTTCGATCGCTAATTTCATCGCCTCTTTGATGTCGTGGCCTTCGGCGCGATAATCGCTAAAGCGGTGTAGTAAGAAAATACCGTAATCCATCGACACCGCAAGTTGCAAAATGGCGCCAATTGACTGCGTGATAAAGGAAATGTCATCAAAAATGAGATTAGTGCCCATGTTGAGCAACACACCGCTAAAGATAACGACCATGAACAAAACGGGTTCAAACCACGACGTCGTAGAAAGGAGAAGAATAACAAACGCTATAGGAAGAGCGTACGACGCAATACTCGTCACTTCCGAGGTTGTCGCGCTCTGCATGTGCGCATGCTCGACAAGCTGTCCGCGGACGGCGGCATCGTCGCCGATCGTGTCATACAATTTCGTGAGAAACTCAAGTTCCGGCACATCTTCACTGGTATCCACCGTCACTTGAAAAA
>JAAZJV010000141.1 GCA_012800135.1 Clostridiaceae bacterium
AGATAGGTGAAAGAGTCTGGAAATTCCGACCTCCTGTGGGAACCTATGAGTTTCCTTATCCCAAGGCAGAAATGTCCATCCGATATTATTCTCCCGGCGACGAAGGTAAATCTTTTGAAGAAGTGACATCACCGGAGGTCTTAAAGAGTTTCTATCCGGAGCCAATCCTGAAGCGCGAGCCCGGGAAGATTGGTGCTGCCGATACGATGACGGTATTGTGGGAGCGCCTCATCGCTACCGCCAAAATTAATATCAATAAAACGTTCGAGTATTGGGCAATCCTGATCGATGCCGGAGAAGGAGGCTTTTACTATTGCGAATACCATTGTGAAAAAGGAAACGACGACTATGCACCATTCCGAGCAGCGGTTGAACAAATCATTCAGTCATTCCGAATGACAAAACCGTAAGCCAAACCAAAGCGGACAGAGAATTAGATTGATGACCGCCAACCAAGAAGAAGCGCGTAGTTTCTAATCCAAGAAGACGGAGATTTCGGTAAGACGACACGATATCAGTTTTGAGAAAATTGATAAACTTTAGCCTTTTACGATCTCTCACAAAGTAACAAAACTAATCCTGCAGAGCAGCTGTCAGGGCAATCTTCCGGCTGCTCTTTCATTGAAGATAAAAAATGATGCATTTCTTCTCAGTCGACTAAGATTATCTTAAAAAGTAGCGGTAACAATACCGCATAGTACAGTCAAGAAGTTAGCTACACTCCACTCCTTCCCTTCAGGTTAAGGTTTTTCTTGATGAATAGCTGCGGCGATGGCGCGCAGTTTGGAAAAGCGGTGACTCATGCCGGATTTGCTGACGGCAGGATTCATCAAAGTACCGAGTTCTTCGAGTGAAGCACCTTGGTTGGCCAGACGGGCCTGCGCGGCTTCGTAGAGTTGAGGAGAAAGGCTATCGAGACCGCGCGTCCGGGAGATGATATCGATCGCTTTTAGCTGAGATTCGATGGAGCGGACTCGGCGAGATAAGTTCGCGTCCTCGAAGTTGAGCTGACGGTGCACCTGTCCGGATAGTTCTCGTTCACTGCGCTGTTCTTCATAATAGAGTAGCGAAGTGCCGGCTCCACAAAATCGGAGAAAATCAGCGATGTCATCACCGTTTGTAAGACTCACCGCCGTCTTCCCTCGTTGCTGTATTTTTCCCGGTACGAGCTCAATTGAAGAAAGCAATGTAAAAAGCAGACGTGATCCGCTTTCATGTATCGGAGTAAAAACAAGTCGATATCTTCCCGATGACGGATCTGAAATCACACCACATGCCATAAACGCCGCAGATAAAGCTGCTCGAAGCCGATGTCTAGCATCTGGTTTTAACCAATAGGTCGCGTCAAAAAAAAGAATATTTCGTTGTCTGCGCATAATTTTATAAGTCAGTACGGTGTCACGCGTTCCTTTTTTCTCTGAACATTTGTCAAGAAGGAGTATCTTGGAAGCTTTGTCAACAAGACGGACTAGCGGAGAACCGGCAACGCGAATAGACACCTGATAATCAGATCCAAGATCGATCGTTTCGCCCGCAAACGTTGCAAAGGCCGCAATGAGAGCCGATGCGTCGTCTACTGATTCGGTGACAGCCACATTCTGCAGCTTTGCCATTTCATACCGAACTGAACGTGAAAATGTTACGGGGTTGTCTCTTCTTCCCATTTTTCGATTTGGCGTTTTCGTTGGTCGCGCCGAATATCGCGATGTGTTGTGATAACGTGGTAATTTAAGCTTTTCAGAAATGTTGTAAGTCGATCCGCAATCATTACACTTCTGTGTCGACCGCCCGTGCATCCAATTGATAAGTTAAGACGCGCTTTTCCTTCACGTATATAATAGGGCATCACGAATTTAAGAAAAACAGACTGCATCTCGATGAACGTCTTCGTCTCTGGAAATTGCTCAATATACTCTATGACAGGCTCGTCTTTTCCGGAAAGTGATTTCAGTTTTTCAATATAGAATGGGTTTGGCACAAAACGAACATCCAGAACAAGATCTGCATCTTGCGGAATACCGTACTTGAACCCGAAAGATTGCACAAAGATTACAAATTCGCTATCTGCTATCCCCTCTCCAAAAAGGTCACGCAAATAATCACGCAATTGATTTGTCGAATAATTACCCGTGTCGATAATATCTGTCGCAATTTCACGTACAGGTGTCAGAAAATCACGCTCCGCTCGAATTGCCTGCGAAAGCGACAATCCTCCCCGATACCCACTCAAAGGATGCTCGCGACGAGTTTGTTTATAACGACTGATCAGCGCAGCATCGGATGCCTCTAAAAAGAGAACACGTACATTTATTTTCAGGTCTTTCAATTCCTGTAAAACAGGCAACAGGTCTTTCACGAAATTTGGATTGCGAGTGTCCATGACAAGAGCAATGCGCGAGACAGGTTTTCTGTTATCATCGTTTTCTGATGTGCCTTCGCTTCCTGCTAAAACACGTGTCAAATCGGCAACCAGCTGAGGTGGCATATTATCGATGCAAAAAAAGCCCATATCCTCAAGATGTTGGGCTGCCATGCTTTTTCCGCTGCCCGATAAGCCAGTTAAAATGGTAATCTCCACAGTTGTCTCCTTTTGCTTATTAACTCCGAATATCGTTACCCTATCTCACGTGCCGTAAGAGTAAACCTACACCTCGCTCAACGAATGGAGACACGACAACCCTATCTCATATGCCATTAGAGCGGACACTTCCATTGTAGGCGAAATCGAGAATACGGTGCTCTTTCCTTCGCGCCGACAAAGCGGATTTAATTTGTTGATCCTGGGCGGACTCCCCCAAGTGCCTAAAGAACGGACACGTTTCTAGCAGATCAAGGATCTGATACCATCATCCTCTTCCCACGCGCCGATGAAGCGGACTTCAGGGATGAGGCGGATGCCTGTTTGTTGGAAAACGGCATCGCGGACATCTAAAAAAATCTGAGCAATTTCTGATGCGGATGCACCTCCGTGATTGATGATGAATCCCGCATGCAAATCAGATACTCCTGCACGTCCACGCGTATAGCCCTTCATACCCGCTTCCGAAATGAGCGCTCCGGCGAAATTCCCCTCCGGTCGACGAAACGCGCTTCCGGCGGACGGTTCGGCTAAAGGCTGTTTCTGATAGCGATTCCAAGCGTAATCCGACATTTGTTCGTAGACAACACGGCGATCTAGTGGTTCGAGAAGCAACGTCACTTCTGTAATGACCGCATCCCTGTGTTCTGAGAAAAAACTTTGGCGATAGCCGAATCTGTGATCTCGCCCATCTAACACTCTGGATTGACCTTTGGAATCAATATATCTAGTGCGACAGACAACCTGCTCCATGGAACCGCCGAAAGCGCCGGCGTTCATCACGACAGCACCTCCGACAGATCCGGGAATACCGCAAGAAAACTCAAGTCCTGAAAGCCCATACTTGGCAGCATAAGCCGCAAGATCGTCAAGTCGCGTTCCTGCAAATACCGTCA
>JAAZJV010000142.1 GCA_012800135.1 Clostridiaceae bacterium
TAAAAGCGATATTTTGATTAGAAGAATAAAAACGACATTCTGTCGCACAATGCGCACTGTTTTGTGTGCGATGGCCACGGCATCCGGAATACGGTTCAATTCATCGGTCATAACGACGACATCGGCCGCTTCAATAGCGGCGTCCGTACCGAGTCCGCCCATTGCGATTCCGACATCGGCCAAGCGTAAAGCCGGCGCGTCGTTGATTCCGTCGCCTACAAAAATCGTCTTACCTTTTGTGACACTGCGCTCGTTGTCAAGATGCTTTAATTTATCTTCCGGCATCATGGCGCCAAACGCCGCGTCTACACCGAGTTGACGCCCGGTCTCCAAGGTTACATTCTGTGTGTCGCCGGAGAATATAGCAATTCTAGAAACACCGAGTTCACGCAACCTTTGCACGGCTTCTTTAGCAGAAGCGCGCAATGTGTCCTCTATGTAAAAGGTGCCAATCCATATATTGTTAAGCGCGACATGTACAAGTGTCGCACCGAGCGTTGCACCCGTATCATCAGGAACGAAGACACTATTTTCTTCAAGCCATGCACGATTTCCTGCAAGCACATTTTTCTCACCTATTTTAGCGCGTACCCCTTTCCCCGCCCATTCTTCTATGGAGCAGGGCATCTCTCCTAAGAGATCCGGACGAAGGTTACGAATCGCTTCGGCGATAGGATGACTGGCATATTGCTCTGCTACTGAAGCGTAATACGTCAGCTGTTCTTCAGAGATACTGTCAGCGTTCACTATTCGGCGCACAGTAAACTGACCGGTCGTCAGTGTTCCTGTTTTATCAAATACACACGTCGCCGTATCGTTAAGTGCGTCGAGCGACGTACTTCCACGGATAAGGATGCCGCGGCGCGAAGCGTTGCCCATTCCGGAAATGAATGCTAGCGGCACTGAAATGACAAGAGCACACGGACAGGAAATGACAAGAAAGTTGAGCGCTCGGTATCCCCACTCAGTCAAAGTCGCTCCGGTAATAAATAATGGCGGCAAGAAAGCAAGCAATGCAGCTAGGATGACAACGATCGGCGTGTATACGCGGGCGAAGCGCGCTGTGAAAGTTTCAATTTTCGTTTTCCTTAAACTTGCTCTTTGTGCGAGATCGAGAATACGTGTGATCGCAGAATCATGCTCATTTCTTGTGACGAGTATGTCCACTGCGTTATGCCCATTGATCGCTCCGGCGAGGATCTCGCCTTTCTCTTCAATCAGTTTAGGAATCGATTCGCCGGTCAATGCGGAATAGTCTAATTGCGCCAAATTCGATTCCAATATCCCGTCGAGCGGGACGCGCTCGCCGGCAAATACGCGAATACGGTCGCCGGGTTGAAGCTCGCACGGCGCGTGATCGACGATGGAGCCGTCCTCCTTTATGCGATGTGCGATTCGTGGCCGCAAATCGGCTAAAGCATGAATGGATCGACTCGTCTGTTGGGTCGCACGCTCTTCCAGCGATGATCCTAGCAAATAGAAAAGCATGACGGCGCTGCTTTCTGCCGGTTTGCCGATGATCAATGCGCCAATCGCGGCAATGGTCATCAGGAATTGTTCGGAGAAAAGATGTCCGGTGAAAAGGCTTTTGAACGCCGTCCACATCACATCGATACCGGCTACGAGAGCGCTTGCGATGAAGAGAACGAGTGATGCAGTGGTGTTTTTATGCGTTAAAATGCCCCCGATAAAGAAGATGGTACCGAAAATCAGTCGCGCACCGTTTGACAAAAGAAGCGCCCAAAACGGATGTCTTTTTCTTAATTTTTGTAAGAGACTATTCTCCGAATGATCGTGATCGCAATAAGGACAGCCGCATGTTGAATTCGATAATATCGCTATTTCAGGCGTTTCAGTTGTTTCAGTCAAAACTCCTTCATCGCACGAAGAGCAACAACATTCATGAGTATGCGGATTTGTCGCTACATGAGGTACACAGCAGCTCGAATGGTCTTGTGGTGCCGTCACAGAAGGTGATGCATGTCCATCCGCATGATCATGCGATGTTGGCACAGACGACGGTGTACAACAGCTTTTGCCGTCACATGATGTTGTCGCGCTGTTCACGGACGGGAGGGAGTCTAAATATTTTCTATTGTTTTCAATTATTACGTTCATTTTGTGTGCGTTTCGAGTACTTGTTTTCGCATCATTGATGTTGCAGGTGTTCGACGCCGACATCAAGAATATCCTTTACGTGATCATCGTCGAGACTGTAATAAACGACTTTGCCTTCGCGACGGTTTCGGACGAGGCGGGCACCTTTTAGTAGACGAAGCTGATGAGAAATAGCGGATTGCGAGATGGATAGCAGCGCGGAAAGATCGCAAACACAGAGCTCCGTATGGTGAAGCGCGTAAAGAATGCGAATACGTGTCGTGTCTCCAAACACCTTGAAGAATTCCGCGAGCTCAAAAAGCAGTTCCTCGTCGGGCAGTGCCTTTTGCGCGGATAGTACCGCGTCACGATGAATCATCGTGACCTCGCACTTCGTATCATCCGCTGTTGTTTCGTCAGGCGCTCTCTCTTCAATTATCGATCTGTCGTCCGGTATCTCCTGATGAACCGATGTGTTCTTCGCATCGTCATCTGTCGATGCATCGAGGATCTTCTCGTCAGGCGTCACTTGATCCTGTTTTTTCGCCAATGCGTCGCTCATGTCAATCTCCGTACTACGTCATTTCCACACAAATAAATGAACATATGAGCAGTCATCAATATGATTATAGATCCATCATACGTTATTTAGAGACGATGTCAAGGGTAAAAAGATCGACATCGTCTAAGCCGTGCTCCGAAGTTTATGAAGACCGGCTTCTGAATGAAAGTGAAATAAGATGCGAAGATAAAGAAGAAGATAAAGATAATAAATTTATTACGGGATTTAGAGTGCTTTTATGAAAGCAATGAATTTCAGCTAGTTTTTCAGTAAAAACAGGAGGGCAAAAGAAAGAAAAAGGGGCCGTGGAGCCCCTCGTGATCATGGGTTTTTGAAGATTACCTTGCTCTTTAAAGTCCTGTTACGGTTATCCGCGCTGCACGGCACCGCTTCTCAGGCAACGTGTGCAAACATTCATGGTTTTGGGTACGCCGTTTACCACTACGCGAACACGCTGAATATTTGCGCGCTGACGATGGAGAGCTCGCCGAGAAATCTGTGAGCGCGAAATTCTTATCTTTCTGCCAAAGAACATATCTTTTTGGCAAATCTCACATTTGGCCATATTCATTACTCCTGTTCGTTCTACTGCGCAAAAATCGCGCAATGAGTATCTTAACACAGAGGATAAGTGCGATGCAAGGTCAGTTTTTCGATTTTATACGAAGAGTTGTTACAAAACAAACAGTTTTATTTTTATCCCTGATTTTCTGCAAGTTAATCTGAATAGCTTTCTCAAAAGAATGTCTATAAGCGCAAGCGACTTCAATGAATTTCGGCCGTGCAGGTTGCTGCCATTTGCCTTCTTTCGCCGCAGTGTTAAGCCGTTGCATCACCGCAACGGCAACGTAGGTATTCTCTGTGCATTATGTCGATAACGTTTTGTTTTCCATCATATCCTTTGACAATCTTGCACACAATCTCTAAACTTGCTATAGAAAGAAAAGCATTCATCGGAAGCGTTTAATCCTCGCATTCGACGAAAATCCCACATTATTTAGATCGATCGGTCTATTGATTTTAAGGGGGTAAACGATATGTCGCAATATACGCTCGTCCATGGAGATATTCTCTACTCTGATACATCCGACACATTGGCCTGTTATCCCGATAGCTGGATGGTCATACGTTCCGGTTTAATCGAGGCCGTCGAGCCTGTAAAACCCGACATCGAAGGTGCGAAGGTTCGCGATTACGGTCACCAGCTGATTCTTCCTGTCTTTTCCGATTTACATTTTCATTCCGTGCAATACGCAATGCGCGGTCTCGGTCGCGACAAAGAATTGTTGCCTTGGCTGCAAACCTATACGTTTAAGGAAGAGGCGTGTTTTGCGAATATCGAATATGCGGAACGTGTGTTCAAGCAGTTGTTAAATGAACTTTGGACGGAGGGTTCATTCAACCTGTGCACGTTTTCAAGCCTTCATCTTGAGGCAACGCTCTTGCTGATGGATATGTACGAAGCGAATGAATTTCGCGCGTATGTCGGCAAAGTGAACATGGACAGCAACGATCCTATTCTTGTCGAAGATACGGAAGCCTCATTCGAAGATACAAAGCGCTGGATTGAAGAAAGTCGCGCTTTGAAATATACCAAACCGATCATTACGCCGCGCTTTGCGCCGTCGTGCACACCGAAGTTGCTTGCCAATCTAGGGAGACTGGTGGAGGAACAACAGTTGCCCGTTCAAACGCACTTGAATGAAAACCACGGCGAAATTGAGCTCGTTGCGGAACTGTTTCCTGATTACGACAATTACTACGATGTTTATCGGAAAAACGGTCTGACCCCCGAGGGTAAGACCGTCATGGCACACTGCATCCACAATACAAAGCCCGAACTGGAAGCGATGAAAGAAGACAAGGTCCTCATCGCCCACTGCCCTGCCTCCAACGTTAACCTTTCAAGCGGGATCATGCCCCTTCGCGATATGATTGATCAAGGCTTCCTGATCGCTCTCGGTTCAGATATCGGAGGCGGAGACCGTCTGTTCATTGGACATGCGATTGTCGACGCGATCCGGTCAGCGAACATATTAAGCATCGTTCATGAAGGGAAAGTCGCGCCGGTCACCTTTCCTGAGGCCTATTATCTCGCTACCGCGGGAGGCGGCTCCTTCTTCGGAAAAACAGGTACTTTCAAGCCGGGTTATTCGGCCGACTATATTGTGGTGGATGACAGTTGCTGGCCTGCAACGAACCGCTACGATCTTTCCGAGCGGTTGGAGCAGTTTATTTACGCAGGATCGGGTGATAGGATCACAGAACGCTGCATGAGAGGCAACCTTATTGCCAAGCCCTATTCTTCTCTCTAGAGAATCCATTTTCTATTGATATTGTAGCGACAAATCAGAAATAGGATGGCTGAAAAAGCCAGAAGCAACGCAAAACACAGCGCAGGGGAAAGGGTGTTTGCTTCTATTATTGCGCCTCTTAGAATATCGGTTCCGTAGGTGAGCGGCAGGCAATAAGATATCGGGCGCAAAAAGACCGGTAGACTCGAGATCGGAATAAACAGTCCGCAAAGAAACAGCATCGGGAAGCGGAAGAAGTTTGAAAAAGTCTGCGCTTCGAACACCTGTTCCGCCGATACCGCAATCAGAAGTCCCATAAGTGAAGAGGTGATCGCGATCAATAAGACGGCAAGGATCAAGACTCCCCATTTCACGCCGCTAAGATTTATAAAGAAACTTGCGAAAAGGACCGGGACAAAAGCGTTGAACATACCGAACACGATCGTTCCCGCTATTTTTGCCAAGACCATTGTGCTGAGGCTGATCGGCGCCAAAAGCAGGCGCTCAAACGATCTGCCGCTTCGCTCAAAGGTAATAGTGACAGCGAGCATCGACGTCGTCCCGAACAGCACGCTCATGGCAATTAGACCGGGGAGTAGCTCCAAGACGTTCTTGCCGGGAGAGCGGATGAGCTGCATGAGCGTCCAAGAGAGCGGGAAGATAATGCCCCAGCTGATGTTCGGAGGCTTAAGGTAATATTTTTCTATATCTTTTTTCAATATATTCCAAAACGCAATCCAGCTTTTCATTGCCCTATCGATTTTTCCTCCGTTTCTTCCAATGTGGAAGATTCAATACCGGTCAGTTTGACGAACACATCTTCCAAAGAGGGACGCAGCTCTTGTGCCTCGTACACTCTAATTCCTTTGTCGCGGAAGAATTCCATGACAGGGAGGAGCGAAATGCGATTGTCCGATTCCATGACGAGCGAACGGTCAGACCGAATAGAAACTTTGCTTTCTTTGAAGCAGAATTGGACTTCATCGGCGATATCTTCGTTGATCTCATCGGTGATGAAGCGGATAGTATGGCCATGTGCGATGCTTTCCATCAATTCGGGAACGGTTCCGGTCGCGACAATGCGCCCTTTTGCTATAAAAGCGATGCGGTCACAGATGCGTTCAGCCTCTTCAATGTAGTGCGTGGTGAGGAAAATCGTCGTACCTTTCTTTTTCAGGTCTACGATCATATTCCGGATATGTCGGGAGCTTTCAACATCAATGCCCGTCGTCGGCTCATCGAGAAAAAGAACGCGCGGAGAGTGGATCAGCGCCGCGGCAATCGTCAGTTTGCGTCGCATCCCTTTGGAATAGGCTTTAAACGGTCGCTTACCCGCATCGGTCAACTTGAACTCTTCCAAAAGCTTTCGGGCTTTTGGCTCTCTTTCTTCTTTTTTCATTCCATAAAGCGCGGCACAGAAACAAAGGTTATCAAAGCCGTCCATCTCGTTGTAGAGATTGCTTTCATCCGCGACAATTCCCATGATGGCCTGCGCTTTTTTCGTCTGTTTCCTCACATCAATGCCATCGACAGTAATATCTCCGGCAGTAGGTCGGGAAAGACCGATGATCATGTTGATCGTCGATGTCTTTCCCGCGCCGTTCGGTCCTAAAAATCCGAATATTTCATCTTTTCGAATATCAAAGGAGATATCATCCACAGCTGTAAAATCACCGTACTTCTTCTTAAGATTTGTGACACGCACCATTTCCATGACGTTCATCCTTCTTGTCGTGATCTATTCCGTGACAGAACGCCTTCAATTCGTCGCTGCAGTCGCCCTTTTTGTGACAATCCTCTTTTTCATCAGCGGGACAATCATCGCGTTGTTTCGGCTTGCAAGATTTTCGTTCAATGGCAGCCAGAGCCTCGATCTCATTTGCCAGCTTGCTCAATACGGATCGCTCCACATCGTAGTGCATGAAATAACCGCGTCTCTCTCCTACGAGAAGACCTGCCTCCCGCAAGACTTTCAGATGCTGGGAAATGGTCGCCTCAGTCAGATTCAGCTCATTTGCGAGTGCTCTGACACAGTAATTGTGTCGCAGAAGCAGCATCAAAATGTTCATGCGCGTCTCATCTGCGATTGCCTTCAATACATTTGTCTTATCCATAATCGTCCTCCGTAATTTGTCCTAAAACGCCGTCATGTCAGGAGTTTTGGGACTTTTTGTGCCCAAGAAAATGAATTACGCCTTATAGATTGGACACGAGTTGTGACACATACCGTATCCGGATCAAAATGGAGAGTTTTCGGACACACTGTCCATCATTTTAATTAGGCATATGTCTAATCAAATTTTAACACAGCTACTCAATTAGATCAACGCCTAATTGAAAAACGACAGTGTCTTTGCAAACACGAGATAAAGTATCACCAGATCAAAATGAGTTAAAGGATAGAACCCATAGAATAGCTAGAGAAAATCAAACACGTGGCTCATCAAAAAACGAAATTGAGAGTCGATACTAGTACTTTATATGGTACTATATTAAGGAGAGTGATTAACATTACCGGCACAAGGAAACTGGAAGCTCGAATCCGCCAAAAGCCAACACCAAGCGATATCCGCTTTGACGAGTTAGCAAAATTCATGGAAAATCATGGGTTTGAAATGAGGCCTGCTTCCGGAGGAAGTCATAGGGTTTTTTGCCATCCTCAATATGATGGAATTGTCTCTGTCGTTAAACCGCACGGAAGATCTGACGGAGTGAAGCGAGCATATGTTAGAAAGGCTTTAGAGGCTGTTGACGAAATTAGCACGCCGGAGAAGGAGTAGAAATGGAGCACACATTTTTGGTTTATCAAATAGTTGAAGAAGACGGAACAGAACAATGGATTTGTGAATTTCCTGATCTTAAAGGGTGTATCGGTGTTGGTGATACATATCAAGAAGCTGTCGATGAGGGCATGGTCAACAAAGATGTTTGGATTGAAACGGCACGAGAAATGGGCAGAACCATTCCCTCTCCAAAAAATTACGATACCGCGGAATACAGCGGTCGATTTAACCTTAGATTGCCAAGATCTCTGCATCGCAATTTAGCTATTATGGCTCATCAAGAGGGCATAAGCCTCAATTCTTTTTGTATCAGTTTGCTCGCTGAAGGTGTAGGCGAAAAACGTGTACATTCGATCGTCGATATTTAACGTATGTCGGGGTCTGTTGTCACCGCAATTCTAAAAATATAATGTTCAATTAGCATCACAGAAAAGCAAAAGCCCCGAGAACAGGGGCTTTCATTGATATGTGGTGGAGAATATGGGGCTCGAACCCACGACCTCCTGAATGCCATTCAGGCGCTCTCCCAGACTGAGCTAATTCCCCGTTTGTCCCGAAACCACTGTAAACAGAGGGTTTCACGGATTATCTATCATTCAGTTTTCAAATACTCTGTGGGGTAGCAGAGCTGACAACCCGCGCTCCCAGACTGAGCTAATTCCCCTAGTTAATTTTGCAGTGCCTTGCTTTGATGATGCGGCTGTTGGGCGATTAATCACCGATCAAGGCTTACATAAACTAGCACAGCAGTGGCAGCGATGTCAAGTTTTCGCGCGGACGATGTATGAACGTAAGGCGCGATCAAGCGATCAGGCGGATGTCAAGTTTTCGTGCGGACGATGTCATGAGCCCCTATGTCATGAGTTGTCGTAGCCGTCGTAAGCTGTGTTGTATAGCTGAATGCCAAAGTAAGCCGGACGGCGAGAATCGCGGGTCGTTCAGTTTAATTCGGTACATTACCTGTTCTGTTTAGCTTGCCGGAACGGTAATCGATCTGTGAGGCGAGGAGTCGCTCATATGATCGACTTCATAATTACGCTATTTTTTGTTTTTCTGTTATTTCGCTTTCAAAAAACATAACCTGCCGTGATTTGCAGTGTATGGTTGCGCAAGATTCGGGTATGCTTGGCGATGCTCTTGCGAATTTATATTTATACATTTTCAAAAAAATCGAACAACTAGGGAAAAAAGAGATGAATTGTCTTTGATTGCGAGTGTGACATCTAAGATTCTCTAGTTGGGGTCTGCATCGAAGAAATCATGAAATTTTTTATATGAATGTCGTTTATCCCGTATTTTCAACAGTTTTGAGGAGTAATATATATTTTTTTAGTACGTTTTCACGTAATTTTTGTCAAGTTATTGACGCGTTTTAAGGTCTTTGTTATAGTGGGCAACATATACCAGACAAGGTAAAGTTTGTACCTGTGTTCGATGATAGGGCATAACTAATTATACTGATATGTGAATATTAATTCTTATGAGGGTGGCAGAACAACGCTGCTTTACCGATCTACGGTTTTTATGGGAAGCGGACGGAGGGAGAGGAACATGGCACTGAAACAGAAAATGATGGAAAACGCCTATCGTTTCTTCGGTTTGGAAGGGAAAACGGCCATCGTAACCGGAGCGGGTAACGGGATCGGAAAAGCGATTGCCAAAATGCTGGCTTCTCTTGGCGCCAACGTTATGGCCTGCGATATCGAGGGTGACAGTGTCGCTGCTGTTGCGGATGAGATCGTCTCAGAAGGCTACAAGGTCATTCACAGTAAATGTGACATAACCAAATTAGATGAAATACGTGCAACGGTAAAGCAGACAGTGGCTGCCTACGGGACAGTCGATATTCTAGTTAACTGCGGTGCGACGATGGGCGGCGGCAAAAAGATAGCGGAAGTACATCCTGAGGAATGGAATCGCCTCATTACCACCAATCTAACCGGTGTTTACAACTTTTGTTGGGAAGTTATTCCCATCATGCGTGAAAAGCAGTCCGGCAAAATCATCAACATCAGTTCTGAAGCAGGTATTGCAGGCGAAGACTGTGACATTCACTATTCAGCCGCTAAGGCTGGCGTTATCGGCCTGACGAAGAGTCTTGCCCGTGAACTTGGTCATGAAAAGATCAATGTAAATTGTGTAGCGCCGGGTTTCACGGAGACCCGCATGGCTCATGAGTGGGAGTTTGAACCGGCGCTTAAGATTTTCTGGAAGATCGGGCAACCGGAAGACCAGGCGGCAGCCGTTGTTTTTCTTGCCAGTGAGGCTGCCAATTTCTTTTCGGGGCAAGTTTTATCACCTAACGGCGGCGCCTATATGTTTTGAAGACGAATCTTAAAGCAGGGTGTGCCCTGCTTAAGGATAAAGGTTTTAAAACACAACTGGAGAGAGAAAGGAAGAATGGTATGAAAAAGAATTGGGAAAAAATGGTGGCGTTTTGCCTAACCGTGTTTTTGCTTTTAGGCATCGTTGCCTGCAGTGATTCCAGTGCCAAGAAGGGAGAGACCAAGGAAGCAGAAACCATTGTTTTAGGCTTCATTGGGCCCTTGACGGGTGATTCGGCGATCTGGGGCATGGTTGGGTCCTATGCATGCCAGATGCTCGTCAAGAAGACGAATGAAGAAGGCGGCATCTTGGGGAAAAAAGTAGAACTTAAGATCTACGATAATCGCGGTGACACGGTAGAAACGACCAACGCTGCGCGAAAAGCGATCCTTAACGACGGCGTCGTCGCTTTTATCGGGCCGGATGCTTCGTCCACAGCCATTGCACTTGATGAGGTTTGCGCAAAGTACGGTATTCCCCATGTGACAACGCAAGGAACGAACTACAAGGTGACCCAAAATGAAGAAGACGGTTCCGTTCGCCCATATTCATTCCGTATCTGTCTGTCTGATCCGCAACTGGGAGACGTTATGGCAGGTTACGCCTATGACGTGCTTGGCTATAGGAAAGTGGCCATTTTGTACGAAGTGTCCAGCGAATACTCTTTGGGCATCACCCAAAACTTCACGGAATCTTTTGAAGCAAAAGGCGGCGCGGTCACAATTACAGAAGCATACAATGCCGGTGACGTCGATTATCGTGCGCAGCTTACTAAAATCAA
>JAAZJV010000143.1 GCA_012800135.1 Clostridiaceae bacterium
GCCGCCATTTCCGCAATGATGCCCTGATGTCCCTCAGTGAGCGCCATCTTGTCCAGTGTCGCTCGGTTGGCATAGACAACAATCGCGCCCCGATCACGACATTCTTGGGCAAGTTCGGCAAGAGGCGAATTGCGTCGCGATGTGCGTGCGCTTTCAAGAACGAAAACACGGTTGATGTGGCGTCCTGCGCGAAGTGCTTCAGCTATGGGATGTCGCCCTTCAACCTGCGATACAGGAGTATTTTCGTCATGTTTATGAGGATATTCCGTTTGATCGTGCGGTGTTCTTTTTGTCGAAGGTTTTGTCATGGTTCCTCGATATCCGTAATTGCTAGGGCTCGGTCGATAATATGGTACATGCGCGCTTTCTGATCGGTAATCCAAAGCCATCCGATCAACGTTTCAAATGCTGTGGCCAAATGATAATCTCTGATGTCAACATTTTTGGGCAGACTTTCAGCGTGGTGGTTGCGGGCGCGTCGCATCAAGTTCAGCTCACGCTCACTGAATACGATGGCTTTTCCCTCAAGACGTACCGATGTGTCTAGCGTTTCGTTGTCAATATTAACATCGATGTTATTGGGTTCGGCGTTATGATTATCGTAAGAAACGTGAAACGTAAGTTTTGATTTGTCATCAAATAAAGCATCACAGTATTCCGGATCGGCATCGCCGTCATCCGGCAGAGATAACGACTCGCATTCTGTTTCAATATCAAGTGAAATGTTGTCGCTTCCGTTATCGGCGTCGCACTCATTGAGCAGCTTTCGCAACATCATCGCTTGTCCTCGCGCGCTGACATAGCGGACGGCCATGCGGTGAAGCGTGCCGGAGGATACGTGAGGCTTGACCTTCGCAAGTTTGAGCCGCACACGCAACTCAAAGACTGCGTCGCCAATCCACGCTAGTGTCGTGACGGAATAACGGTTAGTTAGAGAGCTCGTTATATCAGACGGAGGAGATGTATTTTCAAATGTCATCAGTAATTCGTCCGTTGGAAGCACATCGTTTTCATCGTGTCCTTCTGCTGTCAAGTCGACGGTCTGTCAGTCATGTGTTTGACGAAAGCATACACTGTTTGCGGCAGGCAGTTCTTCCGCTTTTTTGATTCGATTATCTATTATGCGTCCTCAGGAAACACACGTATGCCTCTTCGGTTATGCATCCACGGGAAGTACACGCGCGCCCTGCGGTGTGTCTTCAATTTTGTATCCGCTTGCGAGGACTTCGTCTCGGATGGCATCGGCACGAGCAAAATCGCGGTTTTTCTTGGACTCCGTTCGCTCGGCGACAAGATCCAAGATCCTTTGAGGGATGGTCGTTTCTTGATTGGCTGTCGGCTCCAGACCGAGAACGCCAAGCCGTTCTGTCAAAGCGTCGCGCGCATTTAACAGTGCCTTCTTTGAGACACGCCCGCCGGCAACGGCCGTGTTGGCGGCGCGCACAAGATCAAAGATTGCCGCCAGTGCGTCGGCTGTATTGAGATCGTCGTCCATCGCGTCCTGCCATTCAGCCAAGCACCGTGTCACAGCTTCTTCGAATATGGTTTCATCTTCGCTAGATGCCGTTTCAGGCGCAGCTTTCGCGCTGAATGTCAGAAGGTCGATCGAGGAATTGATCCGCTGCCAACTGGCGACGGCTGCGTCAAGCAGTTCGTCGGAGAAATTGATCGGCATGCGGTAATGGGCTTGCAAGATGAAAAACCGGATAACGTCGTAAGGATAGAGTTTGGCAAGGTCGCGCACAGTAAAGAAATTGCCGAGCGATTTTGACATTTTTCGTTGATCGATGTTGACGAACCCGTTGTGCATCCAATAGCGCACAAATGTTTTACCTGTAGCGCATTCGCTTTGTGCGATCTCGTTTTCATGGTGGGGGAATGTGAGGTCGACACCGCCGCAGTGAAGATCGATCGTCTCTCCAAGATGAGCCATGCCCATGGCGGAGCACTCGATGTGCCAACCGGGTCGTCCTTCTCCCCAAGGGCTTGGCCAGTAAGGTTCGCCCTCTCTTCTGAACTTCCATAATACGAAATCAAACGGGTGACGCTTATCGTCACTGTAACTTGCGCGCTCACTGGCGCCTTCCATGAGGTCGTCGATGTTGCGGCCGGAAAGTCGACCGTAATTCGGATCCTGCTCGATTGAAAAATAGACGCCGTCTTCCGCCGTGTAGGCGAATCCTTTATCCATGAGTGTGCTGATTAGTGCGATAATATCATCGATCGAGTCTGTGGCGCGCGGGTGTATGTCGGCGCGCATAATGTTCAGCGCATCGGCATCGTGAAAATATTCTTTGATCATGCGCTCTGCAAGTTCTGTCGTTGTGATGCCTTCGGTGTTGGCGCGTTGGATCACCTTGTCGTCGATATCGGTAAAATTTTGTACGTAGGTTACCTGATAACCCAACCATAAGAGATAACGGCGCAACGTATCAAAAACGATGAACGGACGCGCGTTGCCGATATGGAAATAGTCATAAACGGTAGGTCCGCAGACATAGATTTTAAAATGATTCGGCTCAAGGGGTATCAATTCTTCTTTTTTCCGTGTCATAGAGTTGAAGATACGCATAGATGCCTCCTGTTATGCAACATAAAAAACCTGAAATGCCGCACTTTTTTTTGATACCCAGCCTCATGCTAGGTGGGTGCCCTGCGGTGGTCTTCGAATGTCCCGGCTAAGGGCATATTCTTATTCCACTTCGACCCGGACTCCCCTTCAAAAAATGGTGGTCCAAAAACAAGAGTGCCGCGCATTTCAGGCAATAAAATGATAGCATGATTCGGAAAGAGCTTCAAATATGCCTACAGTACGTTCCTTATGTTAAAATACTTAAGCTTCACTATCGTTTGGCATTTGTATAGTATGTGTGTCAGATGCAGGTGACAAGCGTTAAGTCTTGACTTTCGGATCGCATTAATTACAGACGATGGATGCCATCCGGATGCGATCAGGGGACACGCGATTGGAATGACTCAAACGCACAAATGCAGGAAACGCGAAAGATGAAGGACAAATAATTAATATTTGCGAAATACGCAAATTCATTAGGAGGACGGATCAATATGGCGTCAGAAAAGGTTTCTGAGGAAAAACAGACGATAACACTGGAGATTACGGTAGAGCCGGATGTCTTTAAGCGCTCGCTTCAGGCGGCACACCGCAAAAACGCGCGTTACTTTCAGGTTCCCGGTTTTAGGAAAGGCAAAGCGCCGTATCCGATTGTTGTGAATTATTATGGCGAGGACGTGTTGTACGATGACGCGCTCAACGACGCACTGCCGAAAGCGTATGAAGCTGCGCTGGAAGAGCAAAAAATTGATGCACGCTCTAGTCCGCGTTTTGACATTAAGACGATCAGCGGCAAAGAAGGTCTCATTTTTGATGCGCATGTTGCCATTGAGCCGGATGTTAAACTTGGGCAGTACGAAGGTATTGTCGCTTATCGTCCGAAAGTTACCGTCGAAGATCAGGAGATCGATCTTCGCATCGATGCGGCGCGTGAGCGTGTTTCCCGCCTTGTCCCTGTAACAAACCGTTCCATTGAAGAAGGCGATTCTGTTACATTCGATTATGAAGGCTTTCGTGACGGTGAGCCGTTCCAAGGCGGATCTAAAAAAGGCCATGTACTGGAGATCGGTTCGGGCGCATTTATTCCCGGGTTTGAAGATGGACTGGTAGGCCATAATGTTGGCGACGAGTTTGATTTGCCGCTGACTTTCCCGGAAGAGTACCACACAGATGATCTCGCGGGTCAGGACGTCATCTTCAATATCAAGATTCATGAGGTTAACGTCAAAGAACTCCCTGAGGTTGATGATGAATTCGTGCATGACGTCAGCGAAAGCGCCGACACGGTGGCAGAATATCGCGAAGAGATTCGTCAGGAGATTCTAAAGCAAAAAAACAGTCAGGCAGACTCCGTTTTTGAAGATAATATCCTTGACGCCATTGTCAAGGACGCCGAACTTTCATATTCGGATCTGATGGTGGAAGACGATATTGATCAGATGATCGAAAATCAGGAACGCCAATTTGCCATGTACAACCTGAAATTCTCCGATTTTCTCCAGTACTCCGGACAGACGATGTATGATTTCAGGAAGCGGCAAGAAGTCACATCGCGCAAACGAATTGAACGTGCCAGTGTACTCGAGGCGATTCGCAGGGCTCATGAAGTTCAATTCAAACTGAGCGATGAGGCTCTTGAAGAGGAGATCGCAAAAGCGGCCGAAGATGCAGGTGTGTCCGTCGATGTTTTTAACAACGACTACCTGAAAAACGATGCTCAGCGTGATGATTTCCGTTTAGGAATCGAGATGCAAAAATTGCTTGAGTGGCTTCGCAGTGTAAGCATTGCTACGGACGTTGAACCGGAAATAGAGGAGTATGAAGAGTACGAGGAGCAAGACGAAGACGAACTTAATGACATCGACAAAGGAGCACAAGATGTCGCATCCGGCTCTGATAAGGACGGCTCTGAGTCAAAGGATAGCGATAAAGGCGAAGAGTAAAGCTAAAACGAGCTTGTGCGATCCGATGACAAAGCATAGGAAAGGGAATATTAATAATGAACGATAAAACAGCAGGAAAACGTTGGGTTCCGGAACATATGAATCTCGTGCCGATGGTCATTGAGCAGACGAACCGCGGTGAACGCTCCTATGATATTTTCTCCAGACTACTTAAGGAACGCATTGTCATTTTAAGCGATGCTGTAAACCACGTCACCGCAAATCTTGTTGTGGCGCAAATGTTGTTTCTTGAAGCGGAAGATCCGGACAAAGATATTCAGTTCTACATCAACAGTCCGGGCGGGGAAGTATCTTCCGGGCTTATGATTTATGACACGATGCAGTACATCAAACCGGATGTCCAGACTATTTGCATGGGCATGGCGGCGAGCATGGGCGCTTTTCTCGTCTGTGCCGGCACAAAAGGCAAGCGATACGCTTTGCCCAACGCGGATTTGATGATTCACCAGCCTTCAGGCGGTGCGGAAGGACAGGCCTCAGACATTACGATCGTTGCGGAGCATATTGTTAAACTCAAGCATCGATTGAACAAATTGATGGCTCTTCACACAGGGCAGCCGCTGGAAGTTATTGAGCGCGATACCGATCGTGACCGTTGGCTCACAGCGGAGGAAGCCGTCGAGTACGGTTTGATTGATAAGATCATGGCAAAACGCTAAACGATGAACGTTCGCGTCCAATGTGCTTTCAAAATGATGTGGCCTAGAGCCGCGTCGAATACGAGGACATATGATAGTCTTTCCGTACGCATGATGGGATGTTTAATATCCCGAATCGAAGACAAGGACGATGGAAATTCTCACTTGGCATTCGCTAAAGGGATGCATTAGGAACGCTTTTGAAAATCGGAGGTTAAAAGCATGTCCGACAAGAATCGCCGCAATGGCTATACACCCGTTCACTGTTCTTTTTGCGGTAAAACGGAGCAGCAAGTAGAACGAATGATTTCGGGACCGGGCGTTTATATCTGCAATGAGTGTGTTGCTCTCTGCGACGAAATGCTGTCGACCCACATGTCCGGATTTGACGAGTGCTCATCCGACACGCTTTCCGGGAGAATGAATCTACTCACGCCTCGTGAGATTAAAGCGCGTCTTGATGAGTATGTTATCGGGCAGGAGTTGGCAAAAAAAGTACTCGCCGTCTCCGTCTACAATCATTACAAACGCGTTTTTTCGGACTATGTGGAAGAAGTGGATGAAGATGTCGAACTTGCCAAGACGAATATCATGCTCATCGGCCCTACTGGTTCAGGGAAAACACTCCTCGCACAAACGCTGGCTCGTATTTTGAACGTACCTTTTGCCATCGCGGATGCTACCGCGTTGACGGAAGCGGGTTACGTTGGCGAAGATGTAGAAAATATCCTTCTTCGTCTGATTCAAAATGCGGATTTTAATATCAAGGCCGCCGAACGCGGCATTATCTACATTGACGAGATCGATAAAATCGCGCGCAAGTCGGACAACCCGTCGATTACGCGTGATGTTTCCGGCGAAGGCGTGCAACAGGCGTTGCTTAAAATACTTGAAAGTACGGTGGCCAATGTGCCGCCGCAAGGCGGACGCAAACATCCGCACCAAGAATTTATCCAAATCGATACAACAAATATTCTGTTTATCTTGGGCGGTGCGTTTGACGGTCTTGACAAGGTTATCGCCAATCGCATCGGAGAGCAGTCGATGGGATTTGGCGCAGATATTGAGGGTACACGGAATCTGAAGAGCGAAGAATTGTTTGAACATTTGCTTCCGGAAGATTTGCTCCATTACGGTTTGATCCCCGAATTCGTGGGTCGCGTTCCCGTCGTTGTGGCGCTCACTGAGCTCGACGAAGACGCGCTGATACGCATCTTGAAAGAGCCGCGCAACGCTCTTTTGAAACAGTACCGCAAACTTTTGCGCTACGACGATGTGGAACTTTTCTTTGACGATGACGCGATCTCTGCGATCGCGAAAAAAGCGCTTGACCTGAAAACGGGCGCTCGAGGTCTGCGTACCATCATTGAGGGGCTGATGTTGGACATCATGTACGAGGTACCCTCAAGTGAGAACGTAGATGCCATTCGCATCACCGAAGCGAGTGTGCTCGGAAAAGAGAAGCCGATGATTGTGCGAAGTCAAGAGACGGACGCGCTTCCTGAACCTAAGAGCGCTGAAGCATAGTTGTCTCACTCAGGTTTCTCTTGCAGGACGCCCTCCTTCCTGCTCGGGGGATTCGGTGAGGATAAATTAGCGACTTGATCGCGCAGTGCCCCCGTTGTATTGCCGTCACAATGAGCGGAACAAAGACCTGATCGTGCGGAGTGTGTAGCACTGCCGTAACAAAAATATCTGATAAGTAAGCGACACCGCCTGATTCTACTGTGTCGCTTATCTTTTTATAAGATAATCTACAGATGATCTTAAGTCGTCATACAGGCAGACGAGGCGCTTTTTTTCGACAATTTGACGGCTAATAGGTGGAAAAAGATGCTAAAGATTCTCGTTAGCCCTTTTAATGGCGATAGACTTTTCTCATGGAAAAAAGATCGCCATATTTCATGAAACCGCTGACATCGTTCTCGGATGTTCGGGTCATATCGCTTCTTTGCAGGACGCGCACGCCTTACCTGCTTCGTTGCTATGGTGTAGCAATGTCTGAAGAAGATCTGCCGAAAGCTTCGTTCGATATGGAAGATAATGCACTTAAAGTAACAGACGCGCCTATTCTATCGATGCCTGCCGTTCGATTGGATCCGCCGCCTGCAGAGCGCATGGTTGTGTTTGAATATCTTGAAGGGAGCACGCTTTCTGCGATATCCCGCAGAAAGCTGCCGATATCTTCTTGGGAGATGTGGTTTGATCGGCTCGTGCAGTCGCTTGCGTGGTTATCCCATGTTGCCGGTGCGCCTGTCATGCATGGGGATATTGCGCCCGACAATGTGATGTTTCTTCCAGATGACCAACCTGTTCTCGTGGACTTCTCATCGGCACGTCTTCTCGATGGCGAATGTCCGATTCCGCCGACTATGTTTTCAGGCACCGTCTCTTACGCTGCGCCCGAGTGTCTAACTGCAGCGCCGTGTCCGGAAAGCGATCTTTTCAGTTTGGGCATGACATTTCTTTCCGTTATGTCCGGTGTGCCGGGAAAGCGCCTGACGGAAAAAAGGATTCGGCGGGAACTTCGACGGATTGAATCGCCTTTTCAGGAGAAACTACGCGGTTGCCTTTCGCCGGATCCAAAAGTGCGAAGAGCATCCGTCGACGCATCGTGGACATCGCTCGTCTATGGCATGCCCGTTGTGACAAGGTCAGACGTACATGTCGTTCCTGTCGCGGTGACAAGAACAGAACAGATGTCGGTGATAGATGAGCCTACGGATCGTGATATTTCGAACGCTGCAACGACAACTGCAATTAAGGACGTTAAAACGCCGTTTAGATCGCATATTCCATCTAAATGCCGCAAGAGCGTGCGAGACGAAGTACGTTCCCAAGCAGTCACGGTGAGGGATTGCCCTTTTGAAAAGTCAAAATGTCCCTTTCTAAAAGCAGCGTCCGAGCTTTTATCTTACGAAGAGATATCCATGCTACAATGAAGCCGTAAACAGGCGTAGCGATAAAGCGTTGCGGATGTTTCTTTAATATTAGGGATGGTGAAGTATGTCAGACCAA
>JAAZJV010000144.1 GCA_012800135.1 Clostridiaceae bacterium
AAAGTTGTTTTTTTGTCACCATCATGTTTCTGAGTAGCAATGTCTTGTAAAGTTGAATTATTGTTAAACCTTTCGGTTTCTATTTGCTCGATATCATCTATATCTGTTAATGTTGCTTTTTTGCCATTCCGTGCCGGTTGCCAAATATAATAATCTGTATAAGGGGCGATCCGTTGACGGCTTTTTTGGAACCATTCATGCTGATTTGACGTATGATTAATTACAAGATCCATCAAAATCTTGATGCCGCGTTCCCCGGCAAGTTTAACCAAGAGATCAAAGTCATCCATCGTACCGTAGTTGGGATGAATCGCACAATAATCACTAATGTCATAGCCGTTGTCGCGATTAGGCGACGGATAGAGTGGCGAAATCCATAAGAGGTCTACCCCGAGTTGTTTCAGATAATCTAGCCTGCTGATAATCCCAGGAATATCGCCAATTCCATCCCCATTGGTATCACAAAAACTCATTGGGTATATTTGATAAACAATTTTGTCTTGCCACCAGTTTCGTTTCATAGTTCAACACCCGCAATATTTCAAGATTTTCATATAATAAGTGCGATGACTAATTATACCTCACTTACACGACTAAACTTGATTTTTTGTCTTTCTTCCCTAGACCATCGTGACGTTAATTTCGATCTATACTTCAAAAGATTTACCCGTGGTTTATACTATGTTTGTCTATAATGACCCAAATGGTGTAGGTGCACATGTATTAATGGGGAACTGATTATGAATAGAATTGCTTTTCGCTCTTTGTTGTCAGATAAATCATTTAAAAATCGTCTTGCTTACCTTTACGGAAGAGATGCGATCGAGCAAAATTATCGCCGCTACAGCAACGCAATAAATCAATTTGATCATCATTTCCCGGGAAATAATGATCTCATCGTCATATCAACACCGGGGCGTACTGAGATTAGCGGCAATCACACCGACCACAATGCCGGCCTCATTTTGGCTGCCTCACTTGATCTTGATATGATCGGAATTGCGGCAAAAAACAATCACAACATCATGCGTGTATTAAGTGATAAACACATCCACATTGAAGTAGATATTTCCAACCTACACCCAATTGCAGAAGAACGACATACCTCTGCAGCCTTGCTTCGCGGTGTTGCGGCTCGAATGAAACAATTAGGCTATCGAATCGGTGGATTTGACTGCTGGCTGACGTCTAATATATGGCAGGGTTCAGGAATTTCATCATCCGCTGCATTCGAAGTCGAAATATGTTCCATCCTCAATCATCTTTACAATGAAGGCACAATGGATCACATCACCATCGCAAAAATCGCCCAATACGCAGAAAATCATTTTTTTGAGAAACCGTGTGGGTTGATGGATCAGCTCGCTTGTGCGGTCGGTGGCTTAATCCTTATCGATTTTGAAAATCATGAGCACCCAAAAATTATGAAAATCCTTTCCGATTGTGAGAAGAATATCGACTCCGATATCACGTGCAAAACCTTTGATTTTGAAAAGTTTGATCATGCGCTATTCTTGGTTGAAACTGGAGCATCTCATTCGGGACTAACAGACGAATATACCGCCGTGGAACGTGAAATGAAGCAAGTAGCTAATGCATTAGGAAAATCGTTGCTACGGCAATGTAATAAAGAACAGTTCCTAGGTCAATTATTCAACTTAAGAGAACAATTGAATGATCGCGCTTTACTTCGCGCGTACCATTTTTTCAAAGAAAATGAGCGTGTTCAAGCTCAGTTTGCAGCTCTAAGAGTAGGCGATATACAACTTTTCAAAGAACTTGTAGTAGAGAGCGGTCGTTCATCTTTTATGTATTGCCAGAACATCTATCCGAGTCATAAGTGGCATGAGCAACCATTGAGTCTCGCATTCATGGTTGCTGAAGAAATTCTTCGAGATCAAGGAGCCTGGCGTCTGCAAGGCGGAGGATTCGGCGGCATGCTTCAGGCCTTTGTACCGTTCCGAATGATCGATGATTTCCAAAATAAGATAAGTACGCTCTTTGGCGAACATGCTATACATCGTGTTAGAATTCGCCCAGTTGGCACTACACTGATCATGTAATTGTCTGAAGTTTTATTAATTTAACTGCCGCACCCATGGTCAGTTTTTCAAAATTTATGGCAGAAAGACTAAGAAAAGGGAACAAGAGTTGTTGGCTAGAAGATAATTCTAAGAAATAAGCCTTGCTAAATCAAAATTTCAATATTTTCACATTTTTATCTTGTGTAATTGGTTTTTATCTCTTGATTAATGGAAAAATCTTTGTTACTCGAAAAACTGGATTGTTTTTATTTAGCTATGTATCTGTAATGTCCGCCATCTGCTGTATCTGTCAACTTGATTGTTTCTCAATTCAACTATTTCTGACAAAATTGAATAATTGTGTTTGGTGGTGCAAAATGAACTCTGTTGCGCCTCTTGAAGTGTTTTTTATTACTTATAATTCAGAAAAATCCTATTATTCAGCTATCTGCTATTTGCAAAACAAAATTTGCGCAGAGTCTAAATACGCAAACAGATTTGATGGAAGGTTAATCTGTTTGAAGTTCAAATTGCTTTCTATATGCGTTTTTGTTTATTGGAATTTGAGGAATTAAATTGATTTGTTTAAGTCTAATTTGGAGATCCTTTTCGGTCTTCTACGTTGCTCGCGTTATAAGCAGGGATCGTTTCGGGTAATCACAAAATTTCCTCCATGCTAACTCGTAAACATCATAGATCTTCCGTACACCTGGAAATTTTGGAACCTCATGAAAAAGTACTTTCTTCGCCCGTGATCGACATGCCTTGGCGCCTTTAAGCATTAAATCCCTAAGAGCGGCAAACCCTTCAAAGAATTTTCGTGCTCGAATACGAATTTTTTTACCGACTCGGGAAGCGATGTCTAGAGCAAGCGTCTCGAAATGATGAATCTTTGCAAGCTGTTCGAAGCAAACAGAAACAACCTGGTATCCCTCTAGTGATAGATTTGTCGCTCGTATTTTGTCGAGGGAAAAAGATTGATCGTTATGATGAAAATCTTTGCTGTCATACTCAATAATGAGTTTGTGAGAGGGCACATACAGATCGGCATAATATAGCTTGCCGGTCTTCTCTGTTGTTATTCGCGTATTTAATTGCAGATTTACGATACCACATCCGCCTAAAGCATTTGGGAGGCGCAAAAACATAAACAAATAGGATTCCATCGGTGAGCGTGAGCCCTCTTCAACATAACGCAACGCACGCAGTGCTTTTCTGCGTCCACGATGACCGTAGAGTTCATTAGCGCAATTGAGAAGTTCTTTTTTGGAGCAAAGAGGTCGATTGCCGCGCTGCCACGAACAGATTTGAAGTCCTAGAAAAATAAGTTTGTGTATGCTGTACTCGTTCGCCATCTGAAGAAAAACAAGCGGCAAAGTGCAAACACCATCTTGAGTGTATTTTTCCGCCCCTTTTATCCGGCAAGTGTGCAGAATAATACCCTGAGGTCTATAGATTGTACGATCTGTAAAGATTACATACTCCTCAGGTATTTCAACATCACTTGGTTCAAGTGCGCCTCTCAGGTTAGGCACTTGCCAATACTCGAGTGCTGCCCGACCACAGAAATACTTCTCCAACTTCGTCTTCATACTGTGTATTTTAATTGCGTTAACCATGAGCACATCAAGCTGTTTTCGTCGACACCCGCTTTTGAACGACAAATTGTCGAAAAAACGACTCTTCTTCTCATATTTATGTCGTTCATCTCATCTTCCCATTTTCGGAGATATCCCATACACATCACTATGCGGTATCGTCGAAAGCAACCCGCAAATTCTACTTTATAACTTAGCTTCTAATACGCATCTTATAGCGGATAGCTAATACTTTAAGTCGTGGCGTGTAACCATGTTTTATGGCTGTTGACTTTTGAAATAAAAGGCATTAAGCTTCTGATGGTTAAAATGTCCTAACTCCTAAAATAATTACATGGATGAAAGAAATGATTTTACATAGAAGATCTGAGTGACGCCTCGTATATTAGCTCTATTGCGCGGTGGAATTCATTCAAAATCCGGCATGTTCATGGAAGATTGGAATTGGCTCTATTGCGTGGCGGAAACACGTACCCCGCGTAAAGACGACTGTCTGAAAACAGGAGAGTAAAGTGAAAACATTGAAGGATACACCGATCGGTCAAACCGTTCGCGTAAAGAAACTACATGGTAAAGGCCCTCTACGGCGCCGTATTATGGATATGGGTATCACGAAAGGCGTTGACATATATGTCCGCAAAATGGCACCGTTGGGTGACCCGATGGAGGTCACTGTGCGCGGATATGAATTGTCACTTCGAAAATCTGAGGCAGAACAAATTGAAGTTGAATAAATATTATTACTAGCATAGTTCTCCTGAACATGGGCTTTTCTTCGTGGATTAAACGATATGGATCAAGAACAAAAACCTATTGTCATAGCTTTAGCCGGCAACCCAAACAGCGGCAAAACCACACTCTTCAACGCATTAACAGGCGGAAATCAGTATGTAGGCAATTGGCCGGGCGTAACGGTAGAGAAAAAAGAAGGCAAAGTCAAGGATAATGAAGCGATTGTTGTTCAAGATCTCCCCGGTATTTATTCGCTATCACCTTATACCGCAGAAGAGGTCATCGCCCGCAATTATCTAGTCACTAATCCGCCGGACGTCATTCTAAATATTGTGGATGGCAGTAATCTTGAGCGAAATTTATACCTGACAACTCAACTTACAGAGCTGAACGTTCCGGTGGTTGTAGCCATCAATATGATGGATCAAGTGGAGAAGCAAAACGATAAAATTGATCTCAAAGCGCTAAGTCATTTTTTCGGTTGTCCTTTCATCGGGGTCTCCGCCTTAAAAGAAATCGGTTTAGATGAACTGGTTGACGCCTGCGTGTCAGCTGCAGCAAAAAATGAATCGCAACAACCAGTTTGCATATTCACAGAGCCTGTCGCAACGGCAATCCAAGATATTGAATCTTGTGCATCTTCGTCAATTCCGGATGAACTGAATTATTGGTACGCGATCAAACTTTTTGAGCGTGACGAAAAAATAAGAGATGAGATTTCTCTTTCTCCAGCCCAAAAACGAAAAATTGAGACCATTATTCAAGATGTTGAAACCGCTCTAGATGATGACGCGGAAAGCATTATAGTGGACTCCCGTTATCGAACAATAACTGATTTTTTGAAACATTCTTATCACCGTAATGATCTGCCTGAAACTTTGTCTGATAAGATCGATAAGGTGGTGACCAATCGATGGCTAGCTCTGCCTATTTTTGCAGCAGCTATGGCACTGATGTATTACGTTTCCATTGCCGGTATCGGTATGGCGATGACTAAATGGGTCAATGAAGTGCTTTTTGGCAAATGGATCATTGGCGGCGCATCAAACGCGCTCACATCAATTGGCGCCAGCGCAGGTGTTCGTTCGCTTGTTATCGACGGCATACTCTCCGGATTGGCGGCGCCAATCGGTTTTGTGCCGCAAATGGCCATGGTTTTCCTGTCTCTTGGTTTTTTACAAGACTGCGGTTATATGGCTCGTATCGCTTTTATCATGGATCGTCTGTTTCGTCATTTTGGCTTGTCAGGCAGGAGTTTTCTTTCCTTTTTGGTGTCCTCCGGATGTGGCGTGCCCGGCATAATGGCAACACGCACTATCGCTAACCGAAGAGATCGCGATATGACGATGATCACAACCACTGCCATCCCCTGTAGCGCTAAGTTGCCGGTTATCGCCCTAGTGGCCGGCTATATCAGTGGTGCTTGGTGGCTCGCACCGCTAGTCTATTTCATGTCTATCGCGGTCGTTATTCTAGCTTCAATCATAATGAAAAAATTCCGCATGTTTGCTGGCAAACCGGCACCTTTCGTAATGGAGCTGCCCCCTTATCGCTGGCCAACCATTAAAGGGTTAGCTCGCCACGTTTGGACGCGCGTGTTTTCTTTTATTAAACGTGCAGGCACCTTAATATTCGCTATGTG
>JAAZJV010000145.1 GCA_012800135.1 Clostridiaceae bacterium
CCACTCATGCCTCCTGCTTTGTCGTTTAATTTCCTTCTTCCGATTCCATTTAGAGCGATTATTCTGAAAAAGAACATTTCCTATTCGTACGCCGTGTCGGTGAACTCGTACAGTACAAATTTTCTTGCTTATCCTATTCGTTAACATGACGCAACTCCCCGGCTCAGGATTTTATGTCCTTGTTTCTCACAAGCAAACGGCTCTTGTCGATTAAAATAATCAACACGCCCGCAGGCATGAGGAAACGACATAATCTAATATTTCCTGTTTTGCTTCATTAAGATCATGCCCGCCTGCATGAGGATACGACGGTTCAGGCTTTGATACCGGTGTTACAGGTGTGATCATGCCCGCCGGCATGAGGATACGACCGTGTCTTGGCTACAGCACATGCATTTTTCTCTGATCCATCCTCTTATTCGATATTTTTCATATCATTAGCGTCGGTCGAAGAACAGATTGTTCCCGTAGTGTGAATCGCGTCCTTCACAAAAGATAGCGATTCGACCATTTTCTGAGGTTCAGTTTCTACGCGATATACTTTGCATCCATCACGTTCTTCCTCAACATAGCGACAGCTGTGAAGCCCGCCCTGATGTCGAGTCGAAGCGTACGCAGACAATCGCGCGCTTTGATGTGTACTGATGCTAAGCGGCAAGGCCATGCCAGTTGTTTCAATTAATATGACAAGACAACAAGGTAGTGAAATTGCTGATTCAAGAGAAAAACCCATTTTTGTACTCCTTATCTTTCTACACATTCACTTCATGTGACTCTTAGCCTATCTCTCCTATCCAGGCATCAGGCGAACGTCTTTTCGACGACAAGCGCCATGAGTTGTCAATTTGACAAAATAAAGTAATCCTTAGGATAAAAACTCAAAGGTTTCTCTTAAGGAGATGGTTTTCAGAAAAAAGTGAAAAAAATGGCCCCGAAGCCGCTCAATTAAAAATGATTTTCTAGGAACAACGATCATGTGATCTGAAAAACTCTCAAAAACGAGTAAAAGAACATGATAAAAACAAATCTTTAATAAAAGACCTCAATTTCAAGACAATATAAATCAAAGTCCGGGAGGCATGTAGCTCTAGAAAAGAAAACCGTTAGTGAATATTAGTCTAAGAAAAAAGCTTAACGACAGCCAGACAAAATAATTAAGCAAAAAATCCCATGATTTCCAAAAAGTGACACGCATTGTGCGCGGTTGTTGTGCCTCCGTGACCGGCGCACACCGGAAGATCAGGAGGCATGTTCGACAGAATACGGTAAAGACGTTGGAGCGTCAGGCGCATCTGTCGATCATCACCTGTGGCAAAGTCTGTTCTTCCCCATCCGTTATCAAAAAGCGTATCGCCAGTAATGAGCGCGAAAGGCTTATCCTTGGAATCGACTTTTTTCCAAAGCATGTAACAAGCCGACCCCTTGGTATGCCCCGGAGTGCTGATGACTTCCATCGTGAATTGATCGTCCAGCACACATCGATCACCTTCACGAAGTTCACGGTCGGGATGCGGGAATTTTTGAGGCTTTCCAAAATTCGTCGAAGCATTGCCTCGCACATCATCAAGCAAGGGCACCTCGTCACCGATCATCACATAAGGCGTCTCAGGAAATTGTTCTTTCCACGCGCCGGAAGCATTGACGTGGTCAAAATGCCCGTGCGTCGCAACGATCATGACGACCGGGTCGGTATAGCGGATAGCTTCAGGAGTAAGTGACGGGTCAAAAAATACAGCGCCGCCTTCAACGTCCAAACGATACATGTTGCAATTAAGAAGTCGTTCCGGGTAGACAGAAAGCGGATCCTTAACCGTATAAGAGTTATACATTTGTACGAACCAGTTCGCGCCAGTCCAAATCACCGCGGCTGATTGCGAGAACAAGAATCTCCGCCGTCGCCGTATTGGTTGCGAAAGGTATGCTATTCGTATCGCAAGCTTGCAACAACCGCTGCTGCGGATTGTCAAGAGGACGATCAGGATCGCGAAGGTAAATGACGGCATCAATTTCGTTGTAATGCGCGATGCCTGCCAGCTGACTGAACGTGCTCGAAGCGTCTGAAGAATACGATAAAGGGCGAAGCAATGTCGCATCAGCGATCAAACGCGCCGTGCTTGGGGGTGAAATCAGCTCATGCCGATTCAAGATCTGCTGATACGCGATGCAGAAGTTAACCAGCAAATCATTCTTAGATGTATCAGAAATAAGGACTATTTTCATCATAATAAGACCTCGCTGACGACAAAATCACATCGTCAGGCTCCTTTCAATCGGCATATAACACGTATATTCTCGGCTTTATTGTAATGCATGATCGAAAATGAAACAACCGTTGAATGCACTCAAGCATCGAAATGTTCCGCCGACTATACTTAATCAATAATTACGGGGGTTGCCGTGTAATCGTCATAAGAACCCATGTGGTCGTGTGTTGGCTCTACTCCGAAATACGCGCACAAGATGCGGTATGAAATGTCAGCAGAAAACACTCCGTAGGCGCCATCAGAAATCACGTGTGCAATCACAATTTCAGGGTCATCTGCCGGAGCGAAGCAGACAAAAACTGAGTTTGTAATTTGCTCCATATCCTCATTGAACGCTTCCGCCGTTCCCGTTTTGCAGGCCACCGCATAGGGAAAATCACTGAACAAAAGGCCGGTACGCGTTGACTTATTCTGCGACAATCCGACCATGGACGAGCGAAGAAGAGCAACATTTTCATCCTTGAAATTAAGTGGCGTTCGTTCTATGCGTTCGGGTACAACCACTAGACCATCCTGATCA
>JAAZJV010000015.1 GCA_012800135.1 Clostridiaceae bacterium
GAGGAGGTCCGCGTATGCATAAGATCACATGTGATGTATTAGTCATAGGAGCGGGACCTGCCGGACTCGCTGCCTCTATCGCGGCAAAACAAGAAGGTGCTGAAAAGGTTCTCGTCGTAGAACGCGACGAATCAATTGGCGGTATTTTACAGCAGTGTATACACCCCGGCTTCGGACTGTCCTACTTCCAAGAAGAACTTACCGGTCCGGAATACTACGCTCGTTTCGCCGACAAAGCGCTGGAACTCGGAGTTGAAGTCCTGCTAAATACGATGGTACTTGATCTTGGGGACGAGGGTGTTGTCTGCATGAGCTCAAAAGACGGTCTCTCTTTCATCGAAGCAGGGAGCATCGTTCTCGCCATGGGATGTCGTGAACGCACACGTTTCCAGCTGACCATCCCCGGATCGCGTCCGTCCGGCATCTTTACCGCGGGCACGGCGCAACGCCTGATGAACCGTGAAAATGCCATGGTCGGACGCAAGGTCATCATTCTCGGTTCAGGCGATATTGGGATGATTATGGCGCGTCGTATAACGCTCGAGGGCGCCAAAGTGATCGCGGTCGTCGAACTCAATGATTACCTCGCCGGACTCACCCGAAATAAAGTGCAGTGTCTCGATGACTTTGAGATTCCGCTCTTGATGAAACATACCATCACGGATATCAAGGGTAAGAAGCGTATTGAAAGCGTGACCGTCTGCGAAGTGGATGCTGAGAACATTCCTATCCCGGAGACGGCTGTCGAGTATCCATGCGATACGCTCCTGTTGTCCGTCGGTTTGATTCCGGAGAACGAATTGACGCGCAAGGCGGAGATAGAGATTTCTCCGATTACAAATGGTCCGGTGGTAAATCAGTATATGCAGACAAGTCGCGAAGATGTTTTTGCCTGCGGCAACGTCGTCCACGTCAATGACTTGGTCGACAACGTGTCGCTGGAAAGTGAACGAGCAGGCCGGCATGCTGCGAAATATGCGCTTGGAAGGCTTATGAAAGCAGAAGATGTCATTCAGACGCAACCTGGTCGAAATGTGCGCTACATCTCTCCGCAAAAGATCGTAAACGCGGATGCTGGCGGTGAGATCAATCTTTACTTCCGAGTCACAGCACCGGAAGAAAAGGTGAGAATTCTTGTTAAAACCGGGGATAAGGTAATCGTGCAGAAAAAAGCGCTTCGGGTCAATCCGGGCGAGATGGAGCATATGCGCTTTGATGCTAGAGAAATCACGTCCCCGGATCTCACGGTAGAAGTGATGAAGGAGGCGATCTGAAATGGAAAAGGTAGTCATCTGTACCGTTTGTCCTATCGGCTGCAACATCACAGTCCGCGAGGAAAACGATGAACTTGTTATCACGGGCAATCAATGTAAACGGGGCATAACCTATGCGACGAACGAGTATCTTCATCCCGTACGCATTCTGACGACAACCGTTAAAGTGCATGGCGGGGATCAGGTTCTCGTGCCGGTTCGCTCCGCGGAACCCCTTCCGAAAGAGCTTCTCTTCTCGGCTATGGATCTCATCCGCGACTTGACTGTCGATGCACCTATCCACCGCGGCGATGTCCTGATCAGCAATATCCTGGATACAGGCATCGATATCGTCGCAACGGGCGAAATAAGGTGCTGACGAATTTGTGTCGACAACTAACGAAGTACAAGTGCTGACGGAATAGCGTCGGCAACTAGCGAAGTACAAGTGCTGACAGGATCGCGTCGGCAACTAGCGAAGTACAATTGCTGACAGGATCGCGTCAGTAAATAATGATATTCACTTCTAACGGAGTCACGTCGCAAATGCGCTCGCTTTGGGCGAAGCTGACAAAATGATTGGTAAGGCGCTCTTTAGGAGCACCACGCCAATCATTTTGTCTTTGTGTCCTTATGCAAAAAGTTTACGTTTAATGAATTCTATTCAATCTCCGCTACTTTTAAGGTTTTCCCCAAAGGAGCAAGCACTCTTAAGATCGTTTGTAGCATATTATTCCCTTTCGTTGTGTTAAATTATTTGATAACAAAGAAAAAAATCATTAACCTTGAAGGCGTGCCTGAAAAGGCTGGAAGATAAAGGCAAAAAACAATAATATTTCGGGAGTTGGCAAAACACATGAGTTGTATCGTGGAACAAAGCAGGGGCATGAAACAAATTGTAGTAACACAGTACTACACGGCGAGCGCATGGGGATCCGGGCTGATGGATATCTTAGCGACGCCGGCGATGATCGCGCTGGCGGAATCGACGTGTATGGAAAGCGTGCAAGGCGATCTGGAGAAGGGGATGACGACCGTCGGAACGAAAGTCGATATCGAGCATTTGTCACCGACGCCTCTTGGCATGACGGTCACATGCAAGTCAAAACTTATCGAGATTGACCGTAGGAGACTTGTTTTTCAGGTCGAGCTTTTCGACGATAAAGGTCTTATTGGCAAAGGTCGGCACGAGCGCTTTATTGTCGATGCCGATGCGTTTCAACATAAAGCGAACGCGAAAAGTGAGAGTTAATCGCCGCAAGGTAATATCTTATTCAAGGTAGCCTATTTGAGAAGCAAGAGAAGTTGCAAAGGAAGAACAAAATATGGCGAAGAGAGATGCTGTAGAGGACAAGGATTGTGACTCGACAAATCAGAAGAAAACGGCTCTTGTAACGGGCGGAGCGCGCGGTATCGGGCGCGCTATTTCGCTGACGCTGGCGCGTGCTGGTTATCGTGTACTGGTTAATTATTATCGTTCAAGGACGGAGGCGGAAGCGCTGCGTTGTGTCATAGAGGAAGAAGGCCTTGATGCCGAACTGTTGCGAGCCGATGTCTCAGACCCGAATGAAGTGCGCAAAATGGTGACTCAGGCGCTCCTTTCGTCGTCGACCATCGATGTGCTCGTCAATAACGCCGGGATCTCACATTGGGGGCTTCTGACGGAGACGGAGGAGTCGATGTGGGATCGCATCATCTCCACAAACTTGAGCTCAAACTACCGTCTTTCTCGTGCGGTGCTTCCTCTTATGGTGCAGCAGCAAAGCGGCAGCATTGTCAATGTGTCGTCGATTTGGGGCGTCATGGGCGGATCGTGTGAAGCGGCATATTCCGCAAGCAAGGCCGGTGTCATTGGATTGACACGTGCCCTCGCGCGCGAAATGGCACCATGCGGTATTCGCGTAAACGCTGTTGCGCCGGGCGTTATTCAGACAGACATGCTTTCCGGTTTTACCGAAGAAGAACTTGATAACATTGCCGAGAGAACGCCGCTCGGACGTTTAGGTCTTCCGGAGGAAGTCGCCGAAGCGGTGCTTTTCCTCGTGTCGGACAAGGCATCGTTTATTACGGGGCAGGTACTCGGTGTGGATGGCGGTTTTATCGGCTAGGTGATAGAGCAATAGGAAGCCGTATTTAATTCAGCGACATTCCGCTAGTAAAAATTTTTTACAAATAGATACGAAAGACGCCGCTTCATGGTGATCCTGGAACGACGTCTTTTATTGTTCGTTTAGATAACATTACTGTTGTACTCTTTTTGCTGAACCGTTGGTCAGGAAGAGCTGCTCAGTTGTTCTTTCGAGCTTTTATAAAGCTTTATTAGCGGTTGAAGCGCTCTATTAGCGATTAAAGCGGAAGGCATCCCATTCGGCATAGAGTGCCGAATCACCTAGGGCTTCTTCGATGCGGAGGAGCTGGTTGTATTTGGCGACGCGGTCGCTTCTCGAGGGGGCGCCGGTTTTGATCTGACCTGTGCCCATCGCGACGACGATGTCGGCGATGGAGACATCTTCGGTCTCGCCGGAACGGTGTGACACGACAGCAGTCCATCCGTTCGACTGAGCCATATCGATAGCGTCAAAGGTCTCAGAAAGTGTGCCGATCTGGTTCACTTTGATCAGGATGGAGTTAGCCGCGTCAAGATCAATGCCGCGTGCCAGACGATCTGTGTTTGTGACGAAAAGATCGTCGCCTACAAGCTGAATGCGGTGGCCGAGGCGCTCCGTCAAGCGGATCCAGCCGTCCCAGTCATCTTCGGCAAGTCCGTCTTCTAACGAAATGATCGGGTATTTTTCGACGAGCTCTTCGTAGTAATCGATCATCTCTTCAGTCGTCTTGAACTCGCCCGTCTTCCAGAACAGGTAACCGTCTTTGCCTTCGCGTTTGGCCGCTTCGAACAGTTCTGTTGACGCGGGATCCATCGCGATGCAGAAATCGTCACCGGGCTTGTAACCGGCTTCGGAGATTGCGCGGACGAGCCATTGCAGAGCTTCTTCATCGTTTCCAAGATTCGGTGCGAAGCCGCCTTCATCGCCAACGGCTGTCGAATAGCCTTCCTTCTTCAGAAGGCTCTTGAGGGTGTGGAACACTTCCGCGCTCCAGCGAAGCGCCTCGCGGAAAGTCGGTGCGCCGGCCGGCATGATCATGAATTCCTGCAAGTTGATGCTGTTGTCGGCATGTTGTCCGCCGTTGATGACGTTCATCATGGGGACAGGCAGTACATGTGCGCGAATGCCGCCAAGATATTGCCAGAGCGGCATATCTAAAGCGGCCGCCGCCGCTTTAGCTGAGGCCAGCGAGACGGCGAGAATCGCGTTTGCACCGAGATTTGCCTTGTTGTCGGTGCCGTCGAGTTCGATCATGATGCGGTCAATACCTGCTTGATCAAAAATATTCATGCCGATGAGTTCGGGGGTGATGACCGAGCGCACATTGTCGACGGCCTTTTCTACCCCTTTGCCCATGTAGCGGTTTTTATCTCCATCGCGCAGTTCGACAGCTTCGTGAGCGCCGGTTGACGCACCCGACGGAACGGCAGCACGGCCGAGTGATCCGTCTTCGACCATGACTTCCGCCTCGACCGTCGGATTTCCGCGCGAGTCAATGATTTCCCTTGCCTTAATAGACGCAATGCCTAATTCAATCATATGTACCTCCTGAAAAATGTCTGCTCAATCAGTTCGACGGGCAGACACATCCTATTAATATGTGCATGCCGCGTTAAGTGCGGCGCTCTACTAAAATAAGCTAACCGTTGTCGGCAAGTCTATTCATTATGTTACCTTATTCA
>JAAZJV010000146.1 GCA_012800135.1 Clostridiaceae bacterium
AATATCTATCGGAGAATCTCATCAGTGTGAAGATGTATGTTTCTGTGATCATCATGTGGTTTTGTCTTAAATCGATGGTCTTAATAAGTTCCGCAGGGGTCGTAAAGGCACGATCGAGATTAAGAAGAGGCACGTAGTTTTCTCCTGCATCCAGCATGGTCTCAAGAAGGAGCGGTCGCATTGATCGATATAGAGTGATTCCCTCTGAGGGGATCGATGGATTCATTTCTATACTGATAAATTCACCGGAGGCGTAATTAGCATCTATGATGAACTCACCGGCTTTGGGAGGAAGCCCTTGAGTCCAATCGTATATGCCGTTCAGGTTAAGAACGTCCGATGCTCTGACCGCTTCGGCAAATCGAATCGAAAAGTCCTTATCAACAGGAATGATCGCAGTTATTTCTTCCCCATAGTCACTGTAACGATCGTCGATAACATAAATCGTCAGCATATAGCCGGATTTCTTGAACTGCTTTACGTTGTTACCTGCTTTTTCAATAAGAGATTTCTCATTCTCATCAAATACACAGAGCTCAAGATTGATCGAACCTTGTATATCGCCTGAATCGTTTGTCATGGACATGAAAAAGCTGAGAAGGTCTGTTGACGCGATGTCTTTCGGAGCGTTCGGGTTTACCCAGCTTTTGTGCCCGCCATCGATGTCATCATCAGTCTCTTTGGCAGAGGACGTCGGGCTTTTCGTTTGCGTCGAATCGTTTGTTTGATCGCTGCCATCGCTGCTTTGGGGTGACTTCCTGCTACATGAAGCTTCAAGTGCGGAAAGCCCAATAACTAAAACCACAACCAGAATAACAACCAGTATAATAGTGACGGGCGGCACCCCTTTCGATAGAATCGAGATCATCTTCACCTCCGTGATTATGCGGATTTCGCACTTTTTTTATTAGTTATTCAGCAAAACGTATATGCTGAACAACGATAAAGGATCGTCTTTGATAATTATAATTCATACCGCTTATTCTATTATTTCAGTCAAATACATACATGCTAAAAAGCGGCAAAAAACCGTCTTTGTAAGTATAAGCCATACCGCATTTATCGGCCAAATCTTTTACATAAATGCAGTAAGCGGACATACAAGAATATTGTCGTCTAGGAAAGACACAAGGCTTTCCCTCCGTTATGGCGCACGGAGTACATAATGAGCAAAAGGAGGCACCTACCATCAATCCTCGGTATCCTTTCTGCTCAAGTTTTTCGATCAAACTAAATGTGTAATCCCTATGGCTTTTCTTTGCGGCACTGATTAATACTTTATCCTGAAAATCGGATATTTCCCAGATCGTTTTCAGTACCAAAGCACGGTTGTGACTCAGGATTTTTTGTTTCATCTCTTCCGGCGTTCCGCAGGCGGGGGGACATGAATGGTTAGCGCCGTACTGGCCACAGAGATTTTCCTCACAATATGAACGAAAGGACGCATCAAAAACGATGTCGGATGTGTTTACAACCGCCGCATCGGAGAATCCCTCTATAATGGCCATATCAATTATGAGTTTATTCGTCATTCATGGATCCTTATAGTTCAGTTCATGTCGCCATTAAAAAAGTAACAATAATACCCAATTATTGATTGATCGTCGCTCAATCACACTTTCAGCCAATAACACTCCTGATTCCGTCATCGAAGCAAGTGACGGGCAGGGTCTATAACTGCTGTGTAAGAGGCGGAGAGGCGATAAATCGCGCATCTCAATCCCACAAACTCCTACCATCATACTATGACATATAAAAGAGATGTGTTGTATTGACGTCCGTGTCTCGGATGTAAAGAAGAACAAATAACGAATACAAGCCACTTGAAAATGATGAAAGGTGACCTGATCGAGCACATTAAAGTCCTTAATTTAGATACCAAAAATCACTATTGACTCAGCAATATTAGAATATTATAATATGCTAATATTCTAGAAATGAAAGGAGTAAAGATGTACACCGAAGAGCAAAGACAAATTATAGAAAATGCCGGTCTACTGAAGGCCATAGCCCATCCTGTCAGGCTCTGCCTAGTTAAGAAATTGAGTCGGGAAGACCGTCTGACGGTAAGCTATTTCGTCTCATGTATGGCAGCCAGCCAATCAAATATTTCGCAACATCTGGGCAAGCTGAAAGATTTGGGCATAGTTGCTTTTGAAAAAGAAGGCAACCATGTCAAGTATAGTTTGGCAAATGAAAAAATAAGAAAAATAGTAAAGACAATATTCGAGGAGGAATAATGAGTAAAAAAATACTTGTAATAGGCGGAGTCGCCGGCGGTGCAACCGCTGCAGCCAGACTCCGTCGTCTTGATGAAAAGGCAAAGATAATTCTCTTTGAAAGAGGAGAATATATATCCTTTGCTAACTGTGGTCTTCCTTACTACATAGGTGGAGTAATTGCAAATAGGAATGCCCTATTTGTAACGACCAAGGAAGATGTGGAAGCCAAATACAATATTGATGTAAGGACTC
>JAAZJV010000147.1 GCA_012800135.1 Clostridiaceae bacterium
AGGAATTGCCTCACGGCACCTTTTCCCTGATTCATCATGCGGAAATATTGAATAATCTTTGTCGCCAGCACCGTCTCTGTAAGATCCTGACCGAACAGACGCTGATTGGACAAGATCTTTGTCAGTGCGATCTCAATGGCATTCTCATCATCTTCACCAAAGGTGATCGCGGACATTGTGTCTCTTAAATGATCTAACATGGGGTCGGGTGAAAGCGCCATTTCTTCGCCTCGATCGTTCACACCGAGCAAGTAGCGCAGCCAACCGGCTATAACGGCAGGAATATATACCAACTGATCGAGCAAAGTTTCATCTTTTTCGCGATAACGACGAATATTGTTGCCGAAGCGCACAGAGATTTTTTGGGATGTATCGGTTGCGATCCTCTGAGGTGTATCCGGCAAAAAGGGATTGGGAAAACGTTCGTTGATCACCGTATCCAGAAATGTCCTAGGATCGATAATTTCAGGATCGACGACGACCGGGAGCCCTTCTTTGTACGAGAGTCCGGAGATCAGATTGACAAGATCAGGATCTTTCATTTCTTCATTGATCTTTTCATAAGATAACAGGCAACCATATACGGCAAGAGCCGTATGAAGCGGATTCAGACAAGTCGAAACCTTCATCGCCTCAGCCTTTTCTACGATATCCCTACTCGTAAAAATCACACCGCGCTCGTCCCATTTCGGACGACCGTTCGTAAAGCTGTCTTCAATAACAAGGTATTCAGCTTCTTCAGCGTTGGCAAAGGTAAATGGAGTGACGCCATCCTCAGGTGTTCCGTAAAACCCTTTTGCTTCAAGCATCTTCGCTACATCCGGGTCAGGTGCGGGTGTAATCTTATCAATCATTGACCAGGGAAAACTGATTTGTGTAGGATCTCCAATGTATGACAAGAATGAAGGCACCATAAAACCGGCCTTCACCCACGAATTCGCATACGCCTTAACAGCTGACCCGAGGACAGAGCCATTGTGTGATAAATTATCCATGCTTAAAAGTGTAAGAGGATACTTACCGGCAAGATAGCGCTCATAAAGCAGCAAACAAGTGATGCCCATAAGATGCTTGCACTTATACGGATCGCGACGCATTTCCTCTTGAACGGCCTTGGTGAAGGTGCCGCTTGAATCATATATTGAGTAGCCCTTCTCCGTGATCGTATAAGAAACTAACGAAAAATGCGGATCTTTGAAAATACGAGACATTCTTTTCCAGTCTGGATCGGAAGGAATGGCGGAAAGTACCTCACTCACACAACCTACGACACGAAGATCGAGTTGCGCATCTGATCGAAGTCCTACTGCGAGCGTCAAATTGTCGACAGAAGCAAATTGACCCTTGATGCCGTCGATGTCAATACTTGTGGCAACACTCACGCCGTAATCGGTCAGTCCGGAATCCAGAAGTTCATCTTGGATCCTAGCAGGAAACATTTTAAAAATATTACCTGCACCAAAATGAAGCCAGCGCGGTGATTCTATCGACTCTTTTCGCACTTCCCTGATTGAATAGGAAGGAAGCATAATGTCCTTCTCTTCCCATGCTTCACGATCATCCAAAGACTCAAGATTAAGATATAGATTTTTCATGCACTCGAACTCTCCCATTGTTCTTTCTCAATTATTCTACTTACTGACATTATAATAAAGTCACTCTTAATATTAAATCACGAAAAGAGATGTCGTATGTCTTACACTGACGTTCTATCAGCTGTCGGCGGAAAGAGAAGAAATGCGCGTCCCCGCCCCTGTAGTATTACGGTCTCTCCAGACGCAAGAAATACTGTCTGCCCGGGCATTAACGAAAGCTCGCAATCAACCGCTTCCATTTCTTCATACTGTGACGAAACAGCGAGACATTTCCCTTCAACGAAGAGAAGTCCGGCAAATAGTTGATTTGGCACGGTAATCTTACCTTCTCCGTCAATATTTATTTCTTCCATGGAAAACTTTGAGCAACAAACCATCGTTCGACGCGTTAAACCGTTTTTTCTACTCGATTCTCCCTCTCCCGGGATATAGCGTGCTGTCGGTGTAAGAGTTACAACATCAAGTGATTGTTGAATATGGAGTGTACGCGTTCTCCCTGTATGATCACGTCGATCATAATCGAAAACACGGTACGTGAGATTTGAATGCTGCTGCAATTCAAAACAAAGAATTCCGCCACCTAAAGAATGTAGCGTACCTGCAGGTATGAAAAAGGCATCTCCCGCCTTTACGGGAACCTTTTGAAGTACTGATTCAATCGTTCCATCTAGTGCGTATTTTTCAAATTGATCATGCGTTATTGTTTCACGGAGACCGTAATAAATCCAAGCATCGGGTTCCGCGTCGAGGATATACCAGAATTCTGTTTTTCCTGAGTCACCGTCACAACTGCAAGCGCTGTCATCGTCCGGATGAACTTGCACAGATAGCGGCAAACATGCATCTATGAGTTTTGCTAAGATCGGGATTGTTCCGTCCTGATTCGCCGAACCTCCTGACAAAGACGGCTTTATCGAAAGCAATTCCTGCAGAGTACGTCCATCTGAAATACGCGAGTGACCATCTGCATGTGTAGAAAGTTCCCAAGACTCCGCAATCCGTTCATCCGCTCCCTTGCGAAATCGTTTAAAAAGATTGCAACCGCCCCATAACGCATCTTTCAGAAAAGGATGCAAAAGAAACACTTCAGCCTCCGATCCTCACGTTTAGCCTTTTGATGTTGTACAGTCGTCGCGATGATGAAATCATGTTCAAAATCTATTTCGTGAATGTTCCCTAAATCTTCATCATATATCGCCAAGAAATGCGGCGCCAATCGTGCCAGCAGCGTTACCTAGCGCTGCTCTCTCTATAGGCGGCAATTCTATAAGATCGCTTGCGAAAGTGTACTCTTTAACTTTCTTGCGAACAGGGACTAGGAGTGTGTCACCAGCGCCCGATAAACCGCCGCCGAGAAGTACAATCTCAGGACGAAACACAGTAATAAACCCTCCTAGTCCAATGGCCAAATACGTACAATACTGATCTACTACGCGCATGGCGACAGGATCCCCC
>JAAZJV010000332.1 GCA_012800135.1 Clostridiaceae bacterium
ACGGGAAAGTGGAATTTTTATCCGCGACGTTGACCTATATCGGAAAAGAAGGGCCTTAAGACATAAAAATAACTGCGAGTAAATTTAAAAACAGGTGCATTGCGAAAATAGATAATCAGATACGAAACGCCGGGCTTCAGTCCCCGGCGTTTCATGATTATTATGTTATTACTTTATCAGTCGTTTTTGTTTTAGAAAGAGGCAGAAAATAATCATTCATTTTTGACTAGTCAATGATCAATTACTGTGGTATCGTAAACGACATAAATGCCATGACCGGAAACAAGTAATCTCATCGAACGCTTCCAGAGATATGCCGGATGGTGCGAGGCAAAAAGTAGACGGTGAGATGAATGCATTCTGCGAGCAGCGTCCTGAGACCGAGTGATCGGAGCTAGGAGACGACGGGTGCGCCCGTGACAGCGCGGCGGTATAACCGATTTTGTAAAGACGGCCACTATTGTCTTTACAGTAAAGATCGGCGTACCGGCAGAGGTCTTCATCGTGAGGTGAGGGCGAAGAGAGGTGGTATCACGTTGTAAGACGTCCTCTCGACAAACTTGTCGGGGTGGACGTTTTTTATTTTCTTTCGTCCCCCGGTTCACCGGTGCGAAGAGTGCCGGACATGAGAGATGCAAAAAGGCATCGTGAAAACAAAGGAGGAACGAAAGCATGGAAAACATCTCATTTTTCGACGGCAGAAAAATCCCGCTCGAGCGCCATAAGGTGCGCATTGTACAAAAACTGAAGCTGATACCCGTCGAAGAGCGGCTCGTCCGCATCAAAGAAGCATCGAGCAATCTCTATTTACTCCATAACAAAGATATTTTTCTCGACATGCTAACCGACAGCGGCGTCAACGCGATGAGCGACCGCCAACAAGCATCCATGATGAGGGCTGACGACTCTTATGCCGGCAGCGAGTCCTTTTATCGGCTCGAAAAAACAGTCCAGGACATCTTTGGCATGGAGCACTTTTTACCGGCTCATCAGGGACGAGCTTGTGAAAAGGTTATCGCGGATCTACTCGTGAAGCCGGGCGATATCGTGCCGATGAACTATCCTTTTACGACGTCGAAAGCGCATATCAAACGCTGTGGCGGTGAGGTCGTCCAACTTCTTATCCCGGAAGGACTGCAATGTCAAAGTGACCACCCTTTCAAAGGCAACTTTGATACGAAAGCACTAGCAAAGTTTCTGGAGGAGAATAAAGATAGAGTTCCTTTCGTCCGCGTCGAAGCCGGAACAAACTTGATCGGCGGACAGCCATTTTCCTTTGCTAATCTGAAAGAGACAGCGGCACTCTGCCGGAAACATGACATTCTCCTTATCATGGATGCATCACTTTTCCAAGATAATCTATATTTCTTGAAAACCAGAGATGATGAATGTAAAGATCTCTCGTTGCGAGAGATTACGCGGGCGGTAGCCGACCAATGTGACATCATCTACTTCTCGGCAAGAAAACTCGGCTTTGCTCGCGGCGGAGGCATCTGCATGAGAGAAAGCGAACTTGTCAACCCGCTCAAAGAGCTGATTGTACTGAACGAAGGCTTTCTCACTTATGGGGGCATGTCGGTGCGCGAGATTGAAGCGATTGCTGTCGGACTTGAAGAGACGATGGATCTTTCTGTTACGTCGCAAGGGCCTGAGTTTATCGCCTATATGGTCGATGAACTCGAAAAACGCAGCATCCCGGTCGTGACGCCGGCCGGGGGACTCGGCTGCCATCTTGACGCCTTACGCTTCGTTCCGCACATTCCACAAGAGCAGTATCCCGCTGCGGCCCTTGCTGCCGCTCTCTACATCGCTGGCGGTATCCGAGGAATGGAGCGCGGTACGCTAGGCGAGAGCAGAGATGCTTATGGCAATGAAACAATAGCCGACATGGAGCTTCTGCGTCTTGCTATGCCGCGCCGCGTCTTTACTTTGAGCCAAATCGACTACGCGATTGACCGCGTGACGTGGCTTTACGAAAACCGAGATCTGATTGGCGGACTACGTTTTAAGCGCGAACCGAAAATACTGCGTTCCTTTATCGGCGAGCTTACCACCCTATCCGATTGGCAAGAGAAACTCGCGGAAAAGTTTTCTCGTGATCTGCCTAACTCACTCTGATCAGAGACTCAGATCAGAGTAAGTTGAACGGGGGCGATCTGCCAGATTTAACTGGACGACTTGCGCTTTTCACGCGCCAGTTTAATTTGGCATTCAACTATCTGACAGGGCAAACAGTGTGACCTCGTCATCGCTATCGGCTCTCTTGTCATGATGTGCGCTGTCGCTGAGATGACTCGGCCTTACGGCTAGATAATGGATTTTAAAAAATGTCCAGTTTAATTTGAAATTTAGCAATCTGAATGTGAAAAAATTGAAATAATGTAATATTGAAAAAATGTAATTTTATGTATAGGCAAACAATTAATCCTGTGGTATAGTAAACGACATAAATGCCATGACCGGAAACAAGTAATCTCATCGAACACTTCCAGAGATATGCCGGGTGGTGCGAGGCAAAAAGCAGACGGTGAGATGAATACATTCCGCGAGCAGCGTCCTGAGACCGTTTGATCGGAGGTAGGAGGCGACGGGTGCGCCCGTGACAGCGCGGCGGTATAACCGATTTTGTGAAGACGGCCACTTATGTCTTTGCTGTGAGAAGTTGGCGTACCGGCAGAGGTTTTCATCGTGAGGTGAAAGCGAAGAGAGGTGGTATCACGTCAGCAGACGTCCTCTCGACAAAAATGTCGGGAGGACGTTTTTTATTCCCTTTCGTCCCCCCGGATCACCGGATCGAAATGTGCCGGAACATGCGAGATGCCATGATGGCATCGAAAAAGCTAAGGAGGAACGAACGCATGGAAACCATCTCATTTTTCGACGGAAGAAAAATCCCGCTCGAACGCCACAAGGTACGCATTGTACAGCAGTTGAATCTGCTACCGGTTGAAGAACGGCTCGCCCGCATTAAGGAAGCCTCGAGCAATCTCTATCTTCTACACAATAAGGATATTTTTCTCGACATGCTGACCGACAGCGGTGTCAACGCGATGAGCGACCGCCAGCAAGCGGCGATGATGCACGCAGATGACGCCTATGCCGGCAGTGAGTCCTTTTTCCGGCTCGAGAAAACTGTCCAAGACATCTTCGGTATGCAACACTTTTTGCCGGCTCACCAAGGTCGCGGGTGTGAAAAAGTTCTCGCAGATTTGCTTGTGAAGCCGGGCGATATTGTGCCGATGAACTATCACTTTACAACGTCGAGAGCACATGTCGAACGCTGCGGCGGCGAGGTTGTCG
>JAAZJV010000148.1 GCA_012800135.1 Clostridiaceae bacterium
TTATGAGTTCCTATGAATCATACGCACCACACGGTATCGAGCGAGACATTTTTCTTCAGTCAGAAGAAGCAATGGTTCTTTGTGCACCTGTTTTTGAGCGCATCAATGCCATTAAGGAAAAAAGACAGCTTGAGGTTATTCGCGCGTTTCAAGATGCTCACATTTCAGAAAGCAGTTTCTTATCTAAAACGGGTTATGGCTACGACGATATCGGACGTACCCGCACGGAGCGCGTGTTTGCTCAAGTCTTTGGAACAGAAGATGCTCTTGTGCGCATTCAATTTTCTTCAGGAACACATGTGCTGGCAACGTGTCTTCGCGGACTGCTTTCTCCCGGTGATGATCTCCTGATTGTAACCGGCACGCCGTATGATACGATTATTCCCACCATTGGCATGATTGAAGACATCTCCGGTCAGAAGGGGAACTTAGATTTCGCTTTGTCACCGACATCGCTTACATCTCGTGGCGTCACGGCTCGAAAAGTAGATCTTCTATCGGACGGCAGTCCTAATCTTGTAGCCATTGCCAATGCGTTAAAGCCTGCTACGCGCGTTGTCTTTATTCAGAAATCACGCGGTTATTCGGAAAGGCGGGCACTCCTATCAGAGGACATCGGTGCTATTTCAGAGACGGTTCGAAGCGCCGGATCTAAAGCAGTGATCTTTGTCGACAACTGTTACGGTGAGTTTGTAGAAGAGTTTGAACCCACGGCATACGGCGCGGACGTCATTGCAGGGTCTTTGATCAAAAATCCCGGCGCCGGCATTTCGCCTACAGGCGGTTACATTGCCGGCAAACGGGATCTTTTAGAGGCGATCGCAGATATCATGACCGCCGTCGGGGTCGGACGCGAGATCGGACCACAACTTGGTTATTCCAGGAATATCCTTCAGGGCATATTTTTTGCGCCTTCAGTAACGGCATCTAGCCTTATGGGTGCTGTCCATGCTGCGGCTCTTTTTGAAACGGCAGGCTATCCTGTTCTTCCTCGATACAATGAACCGCGTGGCGACGTAGTGCAGGTGATTCAAATGGGATCTGCTGATCGCCTTTCTCTGTTTTGCAGAGCCATTCAACACGCTTCTCCGGTGGATGCTTTTGTGACACCTGTTCCTTCGCCGATGCCCGGATACGATTGTGATATCATCATGGCATCCGGCTCATTCATTCAAGGTTCGACGATTGAACTCTCTGCGGATGGGCCCTTAAGACCGCCTTATAACGCCTATATGCAAGGTGGACTTGTTTTAGAAAGCGCGCGCCTCGGTGCGATGAACGCGATGCAGGCGCTCATGAAAAATGTCTGACGACGAATATTTCTATACCGGTAAATACGATGGCAGCACAACAACAGGTCAATGACGAGTTTTCTTTGCAGCGTTCGCTCCAACAGCGAAAACGCCGCTTTCGCCTGTTTGCTATCGTGACTCTTGTGATCCTCACGCTTATTTTTTCGATCTGGACACTGTCGATCGTTTTTTATCCGAAAAAAGAAACGCCGCGCATGTCCTTTTTTCGACGTGAATGGGTTGTTGATTCGGTGACATGCAGCATAGCGCGCATTGATAACGGCTCAGAGATAAAAGCAACCGAAACCGGCATTTTTGTTCCGTTTATCCGTGAAAGACAAAGTGTAGCCGCCGGCGATCTGATTGGGTTGATTGCTCCTCAATCTCTCAGCGAACAGATTGACACCTATCGTCAAGCACGTGATCGAGTTGATCAAGCGTCTTATCTTGCCAGCGAAATTGGCTACAGGAAAAAGGCCGGAGTACCGATATCTCCGGGCGACAGTCTCATGCGTGCAGCTTATCGCGATCTCACAAAGTCAGTAAGAAGAGGAAATCTTAGCACATACCTGAACGCTCTTCGCAGCCTTGACAAGGCGTTCAATCGATCCGTTATCGAGTATGTTTCTACCGGCACACAGAATGAATCAGTCACCGAATTAGAACGAGTGTGCGTTGATATGGAAGCGACACTCCGAAGGATCGTTAAACCTAATGCACTGCTATTTGCAGAGCGGGCGGGTGTCGTCCAATTTGATTATGTTCCTGACTCCTACGGGTGGGAGGACAACGACTGGTTCCGGTGTGATGATCCTGCAGTTCAGATCGAA
>JAAZJV010000016.1 GCA_012800135.1 Clostridiaceae bacterium
TATTCGCTGGTGAACCTCAATAAACATTTGTACGGGGGACTTGATGTCCGAACTTTCCTCGGAAATCCTTCTATCCTCGATTTGCAGCTTTGCCATATGATCAATATGAGCTTCTTTCAAATCGTTCTAAAAGGCATCCTTTATGTTGAAACATCGTTTAAAACTAAGTTATCTTACCTCATCTCCAGCCAATACGGCGTTACCAGCAAAGACGACATCTACGACCCGAACAATAATTTCCTGTTTCGCGGTCACTACGACACCGAAGACAGTCGCACAAACGGTATCCTAAAGTCGCTTCTGAACAAGCAGCAATACCTGCAGTCCGACGAACAGGAACACGCTTACGCACACCATTTTTTGCTGCGCAACAGGCAGCTCCCGCCGTGGATTTTCATTCACGACGTCGAATTCGGACTTACGATCCAGTGGTACAATATCCTCCGCGAAGAAGACAAAAATAATGTCTGTGCCAAAATGATCTGGGGTGAAACCAACGATCCGCCATCAAACGTTTCTCGAAAAACGGCAAAACGCTTTCTCGATGATGCGCTTCAAATTCTCCGCGAATATCGCAACACCATTGCCCACGGTGAACGTGTTTTTCCGAGTGAAATGCGTTACGCATTCTCAGAAGAACCGCTTTTTGCCATCTTAAGAAATGGCGAATTGACGCGCGATGAATACGATGTAGGCATCGGACTAAATGATCCATATGCATGTCTTTTGGCCATCACAACCTTTATCCACGATCCAATCCTGATGTTCAACTTTCTTACGGAACTTCAGCAACAGCTCGATTTCGGTGAACGCATCAAGCATGCCATCGATCCTGACGGCGATAACCTCGATCTGCTCCGTATTATCGGAATTCCGTCTTTCACGATGGAACGCCTTAAGAACATCAGTCACGACAAATTCGGCGATGTTTCCCGATATTACTTCACGCTTCTTGAAGAATCTGCACGCCCTTTTGCCGGTGAAGACTTTGACAAAAACCTCGATTAAATCGGTATGGCCTTTTCTAGACAGAACCCTTGTGGAAAACCATGAATAATGCATCCGCACAATCTTACCGCAGCGGAAACTCTGATAAAAACCTCGATTAGAGAAGCGATACGCTCTTTCTCCGGTGAAGATTTTGATAAAAACTTAATTAAACGGAAAGGCGCCGCACGATGCGGCGCCTTGTGCCTTTATCAATCTGTTTCTTCATATGATCTTCGAAGAAACCGCCTAAGTGAATTTCCCCCGCATCAATCACTCGCAGATCAAGCTTTCTCTTTAAACAACCTTTCCGAATAATCGCCGAAGCCGATCCAACTGTATCAATAAACCGTACGTCACTTTTTCTCTTCAGACGAGTTATCCGAAGAAACAGAAGAAGCATTCTCTTTTGGCGACAGCGCCTCCGCAACATAAGCAGGTGTTTGAGAGGTCGCTTTCCCGGCCTTAATCGCGCGTTTCTTTCTCTTACGCCGACGAACGAGGAATACGATAAGAATGATAAGGAGAATCAGTATAACGACGGGTGCAGCGTAAACGAGAAAGATGAGAAAGTATTGAAAGCCGAGCGCAATGCCGATACCGACTTTCTTCAACGCATTTTTCATTAAATAGCCGACATCGGACCACTTCATCGTTGTGAGTGTCACATCGGGCTTGGTGACCGTCGGATCCGAATCCATGCGTATGGTAATGTCAATCTGTGATTCTTTCGTGAGGTAGTCGA
>JAAZJV010000327.1 GCA_012800135.1 Clostridiaceae bacterium
CAGGCAGTATGAAGTAGGACAGACGGTGACAGACGTCATCGAGATGCAGGTTCCTCATGCGATCCCTCAGAAAAAGAATATAAAACGCTGGCTTGTTCCCGTTGCCGCGGTTGCCGCTTGTCTAATAATAGCGCTAATCTTCGTTCTTCAGCTAGAATATCGAACCTTTGCCTCAATCTATATGAGCATCAATCCGGAGGTTCGCATTGACGTCAATCGCCGTGATGTGGTAGTCGGATTGGAGGGTGTCAATATAGACGGTGAGCACTTAATTGAGTCATACAACTATAAGAAGAAGCACGTAGATACGGTTATCAATGATCTCCTTGATCGAGCCATCGACATGGGTTATCTCTTAGAGGGAGGTCAGATTTCATTCGTATTCGATGCGGAAAGCGGCGAATGGATTGTTAACCAAAGTGATTCACTCGAAAAATACTTAAGCGAGCATCTTGGCAAAAGGATATCGGTAACTATTGTCTTAACCGATAAGAAAACCGATAAAAATAAAGTGATTATCCCGATCGTTCCTGATAAAAGTGATTACGACGATTCCGACTATGGAGAAACCCGACCTACCGCCGCTCCTTCCGGAACATCCGGTGCCGCTAACAGCGATTACACAGATTACGACAGTAATTATGGCGATGATAGCGATTACGACGACGGACAAACGGACTATGGTGACAGCAGTTACGATGACGACTCGGATTACGATGATCCCTCTAATCCTAAGATCACTCAGGGCGATGCCCCTGATGATAACGACGATTCGGATTACGATGACCCTATCGACGATGATTCCGATTATGACAATCCTATTGATGATGAATCGAGCGACGATGATTCCGATTACGTTAGTTCCGATGATGACGATTCCGACTACGATCCTTTCGACGACGATTCGGAATACGATTGATGTTTGAGTGTCATATATGCCAGTCGGTTTTGATCTTCGGTATCTGTATGTATTTTCGTGCTCTATAATGCGATGGTCGACAAGCGTGTCTTGAAATAAGGAAAAACAAGCAGAATGTAGAGGTTTGAAAATCTTTTTCCTAGTGACCCCGTTTTTCAGAAAACGCGTCCGTAATCTATAAACGTAGGATGAACAGAGAATCACATCCAAAAAACAAATGCTACAAAAGGAGAATAGTGCATTATGAAAAAAACAATTTTTACAGTGGCTCTCGCCCTAGTTCTCACCCTCTGCTTAGTTGTTGGCTGTTCCAAGACACCGGCCAAGACAGATGGCGGAGAGAAACTCGCAACCGGAGGCGTACTCGTTCTGAGTGTCAACCCGAAAATCGCAGTTCAATATGACGATAACGGCAATGTGACCGCTGTCGATGCTCGCAACGAAGACGCGAAGGCGATCGTTGAGAGTTGTGAAGACTTGGTTGGCAAAGAGGCCCGTGAGGCGGTGAAAAAGCTTGTTGCCGCCATCGGTGAAGCTGGTTACTTCGTTGAAGAAATTGAAGGAGAACGCCGTCAAATCACGATCGAAATTGAAGAAGGTTCTAAGCTTCCCAACGACGCATTTATCAAGGACATTGTTTCCGATATCAAGGACTACATTAAGAGCAGCGAATGGAAAGCTAATCTGGACGTGAAAAATGCGACTGATTACGGTCTGACCGACTACGACATCACGGACTATGAGACCGATGACACTACAGACTATGATGAAACGGACTACGAGACCGATGACACGACTGATTACAACGACACAGACTATGACGACGATGATGACGACTCAGATTACGATGACGACGACACGGACTACAAACCCACGTCAAAACCCGGTTCCGGCCGTGACGACGATGACGATGACGACTCGGACTACAACCCCGCACCTCAGCCCGGCAGTGACGATGATGACGACTCGGACTACGACGACAGCAGCTCCAACAACAGCAGTTCATCTGACTACGACGATGGAAGCTCCGACTTTGATGATGATTCCGATTCCGACTACGATGATTAAGGAAAAACAGCCTTTAAAACTTCGTCATGAGCGCAAACATGCGATCAATAGACAGGATGATTGGATACTTTCCAATAGACTGAGAAAGTTGTTCGATCATGACCCCCATGCTGACTCACACGGTTCCTACCGTGTGAGCAGCTATTATTTTGACTCGCCTTGCGATAAAGCGCTTCGGCAAAAAATCGATGGAGTGAATCTGCGCGAGAAGTTTCGGATACGCTATTATGGTGAGGAAGCTTCTTTTATCCGGTTGGAAAAAAAGTTTAAAATCAACGGCCTTTGCGGTAAGCACAGTGCCCGATTAACGAAAGAAGAGACGCAGCGCATTCTTGCAGGTGACATCAAGTTTTTGTTGGACTCGAAAGAAGCGCTGTTTTTGGAATTTTACAGCAAATTGCGCGGTCAACTCCTAGAACCTAAAAGCATTGTGACCTATGATCGGGAAGCTTTTCTATTCGAGCCGGGGAATGTGCGCATTACCATTGACCGCCATTTGCGTTCGGCATTGGGCAGTACGGATTTTCTGAATCCGGAACTACGACACGTGCCTGTTTACGACGATCTTGCCGTTCTGGAAGTAAAATACGACGCGTTTTTACCGGAGATCGTAGCTATGGCGGTACAGATACCCAATCGGCAGGCAGCTTCCTATTCAAAATATGCTGTTTGTCGCCGATATGACTGATGCAAGGAGATCAGCCATGCCCTTCACATTCAAAGATATTTTTAAATCGAGCTTTCTTGAAAATGTTACGGCCATTCCTATTCTGGATATGGCATTAGTCCTAGTTCTGTCTTTTGCATTGGGCTTGTTTATTTTCTTTGTTTATAAAAAAACGTATGCGGGGGTCATGTATTCTGCCAGTTTCGGTGTGACCCTAGTTGCTCTTAGCATGATCACCGCTTTAGTGATTTTGGCCGTAACAAGCAATGTCGTGCTCTCTCTCGGGATGGTTGGAGCCCTGTCCATTGTACGTTTTCGGACGGCGATTAAAGAACCCTCCGATATCGCTTTCCTCTTCTGGGCGATTGCAGGAGGCATCGTCTTAGCTGCAGGATTGATTCCGCTGGCGATTATTGGCAGTCTGTTCATAGGGCTTATTCTGTTGATTTTTGCACGCCAAAAAAGTTTTGAACAGCCATATATTTTGCTTGTTCATTGTGATGATGCAGATGTTGAAAAGAACTGCCATGCCTTCATTGCGAGCAAAGTGCGCAAATTGACTCTAAAAAGCAAAAGCGTTTCTCCCGGATGCATCGAACTAAACTATGAGTTGAGGCTGAAAGACGCCGATACCGATTTTATTAATGATTTAGCTGCGCTGCCCGGTGTCAGTAACACGGTCATGGTTTCTTACAACGGCGATTACATGAGCTGATGTCATGCTAAAACACAAATCGATTGACCGAATCTGCATAGTTGTCATAGTCGTAGCCCTGGTAGTGACGCTGCTTTTTATGAACGGCGAATCGATCGGACTTGTTCCGGCGTCTAAAAATCCGGAATATGTAACGCGCCTATTTGATAAAACGAAAGTCCATACCGTCGATATTTTGATCGATGACTGGGATGGCTTTCTCGAAACGGCGATCA
>JAAZJV010000017.1 GCA_012800135.1 Clostridiaceae bacterium
CGGCTACGGCAATGTCCGCTCCAATCTCTCTCGCGCGCTTTCTTGGATGGCGAAGAAATATGGCGTGAAATGCTACATCATTTCGCCCGACGAACCGGACAATCGTTCTGATGCAGAATCACGTGCATATCTAGGCCAATCGGCCAATACAGATACCGCTGCCCTCAATAACAAGCCTTCACAGCTCTTTACACTGTCAGATAGCGCGTATCCTGCTGGTGCAGACGTCATGACGTTCAATCGTCGTCTCTCTCTTTTTTACGGAGCCAACATCATTCATTGCTCCAAAGATGCCGTCGCACCTTGCGTCGAGTCGACAATAAACCGCCTTCGGGAAGAAGGTGAGATCCCTTATTACATATACGGCAACATGTTCGGAAAAGGTAACGAAGCCTTACCCGCCGCACCTTATGTCGACGTATTCAACGAACTGATCAAACAGGCCGATGCGCTTTCGATTGCACCCGATTATCTCTTTCTTCCCTGTGGCACGGGAGGTACACTCGCCGGGTTACTCTATGGAAAATTCCTCACCGCTTCCTCGGTGAACATCGTCGGCATCTCCATCGCCCGCGACCGCGAAAAGGCGTCTTCCCATGTACGAACGGCTCTGCAACGGTTAGGTAAAGAGCGAAAGTACACCATACCTGATGATTGGATCGATCAGCACTTACATATCGATGACCGTTACATCGCAGGAGGTTACGGGAAGTACAACGAGAGCATTTTAGATAGCATTCGAACAGTACTGACTACAGACGGCATTCCTCTTGACCCGACATACACAGGAAAAGCATGGTGGGGCATGCAACAGTATTTGATGAAACATGACATCAAAGGGAATACCGTCGTTTTTCTCCACACAGGCGGTTTGCCGCTCTTCTTCGACTTTATGGGACATCTGGGCATCAATCGCTGACAAATCAACACATAAATCCCCTATCTGTGATCTTTGTTTGAAACTGAGAAGATATCTCAATTCATGACGCACCTGTTGCACTGCAAAAGCACAGAATGCTTATCCCGTTAGATCTGGTACTTTTTCGCATCAACAAGAGACAAGACAGATGTTTCCGATGGCAAAATCGAATACACAGGTTGTCCGACTTCATAACAGCAAACGGAACTGAGCAGATTAAAATAAGTTTGAGGTATATTGCGCAACCCTATTATTCCGATAAATGCAAAATATTATTCCGATAACGCCCGCATTGTTCCGCATAATGCTATAATTCCTCTATGGATTGGAGTGCTTGAGCATGTTTATGACCGTAAAACAGACAGCTGAAAAATGGGGTTTGTCGGAGCGTCGCGTCCGTATTCTCTGTAGCACGGGAAGAATTCCAGGAGTCTATCAGGAAGGTCGCGCTTGGAAAATTCCTGTAGATGCGGTCAAGCCCGCCGACAGAAGGTTTAAGTCTGCTGAAAGTCTATTGGAGGCTATTGACAGGAAAAAGGCTGAACTAGACACCTGCCGTCCGTTGACCGAGGGAGAGTTAGCTCGACTGAGTGAAGAATTCACAGTCGAATTTACGTATAATTCCAACGCTATTGAAGGCAGTACACTGACCCTTCGAGAAACCGACATGGTGCTTCGCGGTTTGACCGTCCATCAAAAACCGTTAAAGGATCATATGGAAGCTATCGGCCATAAAGAAGCCTTCGATTTCGTCTTGGAATTGGTACAAAACCGGATTCCCATGACCGAGCGTATCATCCAGCAGATTCATTATCTCGTTCTAGCCGATAAAAGAGACGATCGAGGCACATACCGCAGAATTCCTGTTCGCATAGCAGGCGCTCAGTATGAACCTGTACAACCATATTTAATTCAACCGAAAATGGAACAGCTTATAACAAATTATCGCGAAGACACCGATCACATCGTGATGAGACTGGCTAGGTTTCATGTTGAATTTGAAAGCATCCACCCTTTTATTGACGGCAATGGCCGCACCGGGCGTCTGTTGGTCAACTTAGAACTGATGAAGGCCGGCTATCCGCCCATCGACATTAAATTCACAGATCAGCTAGCTTATTATGACGCTTTCGATGAATACCACACGAAACAAAGCCTATCTGCCATGGAAAAACTATTTGCAAATTACATGAATGAACAACTGGATAGGTATCTTTCTATGCTAGAAGGGTGATCCCAAACCCCGTGAAACTTGACGAAATCGATATCGGCTTGCCGAGCGCGCCCAAACACCCTACAATAGAGTGCGATGCGAGCATCGTAAGAAGCTTGAAGACTTTGTATATGCATGCGTTTGCCGGGATAAAAACGACAGTCCAATGTGCAATCAGTCATAGCGACTGAAAGGCTTGCAGAAGCATGTATCTGCAAATGCACAAAGTCAACGCGAATGGCAAGTGCATTGAGCAGTCTGTGTCGCAACATATTCAAATGAAGGAAGTGTGTCCTAAAATGAATAACCACAAACCTTTGAATATCCTGATCACCTCCGCCGGTAGGAGAACGTATCTTGTCGAATATTTTAAGGAGGCACTGGAAGGCTGCGGCACCGTCCATGTTTCCAACAGCACCGACCTTTCACCGACCTTTCGTGTCGCAGACCACGCCGTCGTGACGCCGCTCATCTATGATCCGGATTATATTCCTTTTCTGCTCGATTACTGCAAAAAACATGACATCGACGCCCTTCTTTCTGTTTTCGATGTCGATCTTCCCGTATTGGCAAAGCACAAAGACGCGTTTGCGAAGGAGAATGTGAAGATTATCGTATCGGATCCTTCAGTCATTGAGATCTGCAATGACAAGGTTCGGACGTTCCAATTTCTCTTGGAACACGGTTTTTATACGCCGATGACTTATACAGATCTCGACGAAGCGAAAAACGCCATCGCGTCAGGTGAGCTGAAGTTCCCGCTGATCATTAAACCGCGTTGGGGCATGGGCTCCATCGGCGTCTACGAAGCAGAAGATGAAGATGAACTTGACGTTTTCTATAAAAGGACAAGGCGCGACATCGCATCCACCTATCTTCGCTATGAATCAGATGCCGCTCCGGAACGCAACACGCTGATCCAAGAGAAAATCGTAGGCGGACAATATTGCCTAGACGTCATAAACGATTTTGACGCCCAATGCGTAGCGGTCATCGTCAAGAAAAAGACGGCCATGCGCGTCGGTGAAGCGTACGCCGCCATGACCGTCGATTATCCTTTGCTAAAAGAAGAGGGTGAAAGGCTCGGCCGCACACTCGCGCATATCGGCAACCTCGATGTAGACATCATTCTTCAAGACGGCAATCCATACTTCTTAGAGATGAATGCGCGTTTCGGGGGTGCTTACCCCTTCAGCCACCTCGCAGGCGTCAATTTGCC